>NZ_JAVRCE010000027.1:0-95456 GCF_034530915.1 Nostoc sp. DedQUE09 | reverse complement strand
ACGATAGTTTAGGGGTTGCCCTACGCAAAAATAGCTCGATGCCAGGTCTCATTATACAAACAAAAACCTCCAAGCTCACGTCACAGCTTGGGGGTTTTTGTTTATCTTGAATTTACATAGATCATTTAGTTAAATTCCAGCAGCTAGATTAAATACCTTTTGTTTGAGTGAGACAGTTGCGCGAAGCAACTAAACATATATCAGAAAGTCAAATTGTCTTTGTCTGCTAGATGTTGTTAGTATCCTTTCATAAAGTAGCTTTTAGGTTTTCGGACAGAATAAATACCAATCCTTTGCTATTATTGGGTTGCTAAATATACTGTGGTTTAAGGGAGATGACTAGAGGAAACGAAAAACAGGTTATTGATGGCTTAAAGAAAACTGCGGTAAGGTTATGCTACCTCACATAGGTGTTCTAACTCATGTTCAAACCATTGGAAAGGTTAATGATAACCGGAAAAAAGCTGATGTTTTATTAAACGGTTGAATCTGGTGGACTAAGGCCGTTAGCGTACTGTGACCGTTTTACAGTTTCGAGCATTGAAAGGTTACGTGCATTAAATGGGCGCTTAAAAAAGGTTATCTTTACTTCTCAGGATTACCAAGAACTTCTTTGCAAGCCAGGAAAAAACGTGTTTATTTTTCTTGATCCTCCATATTTGTCAGCCGAAGCATCAAAATTATATGGTAAATCAGGAAAGTTACACACAGGCTTTAATCACGGGTTATTAGCAGCAGAACTAAGGAATTGTCCTCATAATTGGTTAATGACCATTGACAATTCTCCTGGAATTCTTGATTTATATTCTTGGGCTAATATTTATCCTTGGGAAAAGCTATACAGCATGACAAATGCAGAAGGACGCAAATCCAAAGGAGGAAAAGAGTTACTAGTGGCTAGCTTTAAAATTGCTACTACAGACTTATCTGATACCACATCAACAGTAGTATTTCTCCACAGTGAAAAAGCTGATCCAAAGAAACTAAAGTCTCATCCACTCAATACTGAAATATACGGAACGGAAGATAATATATCAGATTTAATTGAATCAATCCGAGAAAAAGGATTTTTACAAAACAATCCTATTTTGGTAACTCAACAAGGCCGAACCCTGCAAATCATTTCTGGGCATCGTCGTTGCCGAGCTGCTATCGAAGCTGGTTTAGATCAAGTTTTTATTGTACGTGTTGGGTCTCAGCTCTCTAAAGTTGAAATCGAATCTCGTGTTCTTGATGAGAATTTACACCGTATCAAAGATGGAGTTGAATTGTTACGGGAGTTTGAACACCGCAAGCGAATTGAGACAGCTAAAGCTGTTGAACGCGAAGTGACGTACACAAAAAAGAAACATGAGAACGGTAAATTTCAAACGAACTCATCAACAGATGAATTTTCTGATGCTGCTGCTCGTCCCTTAGGGTATAGTGGACGGACACTAGAAGATGGTGCTAATGCGCTTAGTACAGCAAGCCAATTAAATGACAAAGGATACATAGAAGAAGCAGAGCAAATTATCAGCCTAGTTCAAGCTAAGAAATTTGATCATGCTTGGCAAGTAGCGCAAAGACAAAGAATTAATAAACAAACAAATCCCAATACAATTCAGGGTGAACTGTTGTTGGATATGAGTGAAAAACGTTGTCACCTCAAGGGGATTGCAGATGCAAACGCTGAAAAAATTATCAGTAAGTATGGCTATAACTAAGTAAGTCGGCATAAAAAAACGAAACTATGTGAAGATAAGTAAATACGTAGGATATATCTACTAAGGTTACTTGTATATGGGCGCTCGTTTAAGGGTATTCCTCACTCGTGAGCAAGACCGCAGCCTGCTAAAACTCAGAACTACGGATGTGCCACAGAAAGTAAAAGACAGAGCAGAAGTCATCAGATTGAATGCACATGGTTGGTACGTAGAAAAAATAGCAGATCATTTTAATTGGACTCCACAAACAGTTAGAGAAGTCTTACATAAATGGCAGAAGTTGGGAGTGGAAGGTCTTTGGGAATTAACCGGTCGAGGGGTAAAACCAAAGTTGAGTGAAGTTGACATTATATTTTTAGAAGAATGCCTTAAAAAAGAGCCACGCACCTACAACAGTCGCCAACTCACCGAGAAATTAGAACGCGATCGCTCCATTAAAATGAGTCCCGACAGATTAAGACGGGTACTTAAAAAAAGGGGGTCATTTGGAAACGAGCAAGGAAGAGTCATAAAGGAAAACAAGACCCAGTAGTACGAGCGCAGAAACTCTTCAGTCCTAGAAATGCTGGAATTAGCTGCTGCCAGTGGAGAAATAGATTTAAAATTTTTGGATGAATCAGGGTTTTGTGTATGGAGTGAACCGGGTTATACCTATTACTTTAGAGGTGAGCAAAAACGGCTAGAACAAACCAAACGCCGTGGTAGGAGATTAAGTATTATTGGGTTTCTTCAACCTTTTATTAGCTTTATTTACGGTTTGGTTATTGGTGGCGTTGACAGAAAATCTTATATCCAGATGATGGAGGAAGAAGCACTTCAAGCCGAAAAGTCTGGGCGCATCAAAGTAATAGTGCAAGACAACGGCCCAATACATCGGTGCAGAGAGGTACAGCAGTTATGGTCTAAGTGGGAAAAGATGGGATTGTATATCTTCTTTCTACCCAAATATCGCTCCGAAATGAATCCAATTGAATTGGAGTGGCAGCACCTCAAAAAAAATGAATTATCAGGACAAGTGTTTGACGATGAATTAGACCTTGCCTATGGAGTAATAAATGGTATTCAAGCTAGAGGAGAGCGAGGAAACTATACTACAGAACGTGTTAAATTTTACTCGAACAATTCTCCTTAACTTTTCGTTACATAGCTATAAATTTTTCTGCCGACTTACTTACGTTTATCTTAATAAATTAGTTCAGTTACTCGAAAAGCACATTGGAACAAATAATTATGGATGGGATGACGTGGACTCTTAGAATATTTTTTTTATATCAGCTTTCTACTTTGGCAATTCTAAGTTTATCTCCTGCAATCCCTGCGATGTAACACACTGGATTTCGTAATTGCCTACTCTTCCACCACTTCAATCAAATCTTCAATTGATACACCAAAAGCACGGGCTATTTTTTGAACAGCAGTCAGGTCAACCATATTCATGCCAGGGTGTCGTGCGTAACTTTTCACTGTGTTGTAGTTTACCTTGGCACGTTCAGCCACCTCTTTGATTGTCCAACTTCTTTCTGCTGCAAGTTCTCTAATCTTCAGTCTAACTAGCCCCATTTTTATCTTGACAAAGGCGAGATTCCACCTTTTAATAATTAAGGTGGGATTCCACCTACAATATGAACAACATCAAAAGCGATCGCTCGTCCAGCCTGGAAAACTAACAGAGCGATCGCTATTCCTAACACATCTCACAAAGTGGGAGGGATAAACCTATGATACCAACCTCGAAGTCAAAATCAAATAGTCATCCTTGGTGTATTATTCGGCAACTACCCAACATACAGCGCCTGGTAGTAGCTCGGTTTCGTCGTCGGAATGATGCAGATGCCTATCTACAAATTCTTCGGCGACTACTACCTGCTGCAAGTCATGTAATTGTTTTTGATTCAACAGTTATAGAAATATCAGGAGAAGCCGAAAAGTCTTTGCTTGAACAACTAGTGTAAGGTTGGCACGACGCGTCTCTCACCCTTCTCAACTTTGGAACAAACAGGTTGGGTAAAAGGGGGGAGAGCGCTAGTCTCGCCTCAATCCTATCTAAATGTGATTGATCGCTTCACTCAACCTTTTCAACTTAGCCAAGTTCAGTAGAAAGCGATTCAAAAATGACATATTCATACACATCTGCGATCGCTATCTTTAGTTTTGAAGCTAAGCATAGAAGCTATCTATCTCCGATGCTTAAGTCAAAGGTTTATCGCCCTCTCCCTGTTGTCCTGTGTCCCCCTCCCCTTTTGGTGCAGACATGATTCGCTTTTGCTGTTCTTGTAGCCAGGTTTCAAAGAGTTCACTCAACAGACGCACTTTCATAAATTCATCCAATTGTGCTGGAATAAATTTTTCCAGCCGCAAGATCACAAACCATTCAGCGATGCGCGTCGGGGGTAATATCTGACCTGGTTGACTGCTAGAGAGCATTTGCACCATTACCGGATGTAGTGCATTCAGTTCAATTGGACCTACTAAACCGCCAGTTTGGGCTTCTGGACCGAGTGAGTACTCCCGCGCCAAGTCAGCAAAAGAGTTTTCTTTTGCCTGAATCCGGAAGTAAAGTTCTTGAGCAATTCCCACATCTTGGGTTCGCAGCAGAGAATAAATTACTTTGTCTAGTTTTGCCTTAGATTGAAAAAAGTAGGATTCCAGTTTATTACCCCAAGTGGCTTGCTTGAATTTTTCAATTTTCAGCTTACGAGTGGTAATAACTTCTAGTTGATCGGGAGTCAGCCCTTGATGTGCCATCCAAGCCTGGATGTCTTGTTCATTTTTTAACTGTTTTTCAGCATAAAACTGCTGTTTAGCTTGCGCTACTTCCTCAGGTGTACACTCTATTGCCTTCGTGGAGCGTGAGTTTTGCTCTATTGCCTCATCAATGATCAATTCGCGCTGCAACTGTGGCAGCATTTGATAACTTGCCAGTAAGGAAATCAGTTCACTAGCTGTGATTGTACGATTACCGATTTGGATCGCTTCAGTCATTAGCTTTCGGGCATCTCAAGAATATCTAGTCTGTTAAAGAAGCTATACCTTAGCTCATTGTCTAGGAACTTTTACCTTAATTCTACAGAGTTAGGTATACTAACCTCACTTTCACGATAATTAAATAGTTACTTGCTAACATACTTAAAAATATACAGTTTGTATGAGTTTTTATCAAAGATTCTACGCAAATTCTAGCAGATGTGAAGATAAAGATAAAAGACAGTTGTCGCCACTACGACTTTAGAAGACGAAGTTTATCAGACTGAGCTAGGGTGTTTTGAGGTTTCTATTATTATGCGTAGAGGCACAGTGGTATTAGTGTCGCGGTTCTTCTCCCAACCTCAAAAGAGCGTTTGTAGATAAAGGTAGACGCCAAGGACTTTCATGAGTCCGCGTACCCCTACGCGAAAGCAAGCTACGCACAGCGTTTCGCATCTAAGCGTTTAGAATTTTCTCAAGTAGAACAGGCATAATGTGCTGAGGGCGACGCTCCTATGTTACTAAAGCTTCTTTACAAGACGCTGCGCGAACCTATCGAGCATCTTGGGGATCTGTTTACAACTGTTTTGGGTATAAAGAGAGACGTATTATATACTACCTTTTTACGGAAGGGTGCTTAGGTATCCTACAACCAAAAATTCATAGGTCTACAACGACTCTAAATAGTTTAAAAGATCCGCCATTTCTTGAGCACTAGGTTGGAATTTTGGCATTGGCGGTGTTTCGCCACTGATCACTTGGTGAATCAGCCCATACCGAGACTTGTGCTTTGAAACAGCTTGCAAACTGGGTCCCACTCGCCCGTCTGCTTCCAAGCCATGACAACCAGCACAGTTAATTTGGAAGATCGCGTGTCCTTGAACTGGGTTTCCTGTTAGGGATAGAACGCTCTTGACGTATGGATCGGAGGCTTGAACTAACTGAACACCAAAAAAGCCCAAAGGGACTCCTAGCAGTATAGCCAGCGTCAATAAAACGATCCGCTGAATCAAAATTTCAGGTTTGGTAATCTGGTTATCCAAAAGGTTTGCTGTGAAAGTCTAGGTGTGCTAAAAAGTTTTCATTTCCTACACATAGCTTAAAAGTTCTTGATTGTGTCTGCAAGCACAGAAGACTATTTTTTTGTGGGTAGTGGCACTCCAAAGGGCTGTAGGGCGCAGGATTCATACGAAATTTGGTAAAATCAAAAACAGGCAACGAATATTTAATAATTACAAAAAGGAGATTTACAGTGGTTGAACCCCTGCTATCAGGTATTGTCCTTGGTCTAGTTTTCGTAACTCTCGCTGGACTTTTTTACGCTGCATATAAGCAATACAAGCGCCCCAATCAGCTGGGGGGATGAGGGAGTGCCCAGTGCTGTTAGCGGTAGCGGGGCGTTTAGCCCGTGCTGAGGAGCCAGTGCGTTGGGCAGTTCTGCCGACTTGTACTCCTGCTCTTAAGCAAGCTTACGTGTAGGGTCTCCTACAGGAGAACAACTGGCGTTGCTGAGTAGGATGAGGGAAGGGGGATAAGGAGGACAAGAAAGCAAGTTTTCTCCCCTACTCCCCATTCCTGTCATTCGACAATTCTGTAGAAAGTAAGTGATGTGTTGCCGTAAACTTTCAGGCGGCAAATTTCCCAAGCGGGAATCTCTGGCGGTGTCCAACCTTGTGAGGCGTGTTCAACTGCGATTTCACCGCTAGGATCTAAAAGTTGATGATGAGCGATCGCTTCTAATACTTGCTGGTACAATCCACTGGCATAAGGTGGATCAAAGTAGATTCTATCAAACTGTTTACCTGATAAAGTCTTTAACTGCTGGGTAATATCTCCCCGCAATACCCGAAATTCTTGGTCAGCGTTAGCTAACTGCTGCCAATTTTGTTGGATGGTGGCACAGGCTCGGCTCGATTGTTCAATTCCTACTACTAGGCTGGCTCCTCTACACAAAGCCTCTGCGCCCATTGAACCAGTACCTGCGCACAAATCTAGCCAGCGACAGCGTGCAATTTCTCCTTGCCAAATATTAAAAACTGCCTCTCTTACTCGCGCACTAGTGGGTCTAGTTTCTTTTCCTGGTAAAGTTTTTAGCTGGCGATTACCGTAAATTCTCAAGCTCATTAGTTATTAGTCATTGATCATTAGTCATTAGTCATTGGTCACTTGTACTGAGTTTCGACTGCGCTCAACTACCGCAAAGCCGAAGTATTAGTTTTAGACAAAAGACAAAGAACAAATGACAAAAAGAATATTAGGCAGGAATTTTTTCGCGGACTTGAGCAACGAAATTAGATAGGATTTGCAATCCGATATTAGAGGATTTTTCCGGGTGAAATTGTACTGCCATCAGGTTTTTGTGAGCGATCGCAGCTGTAACGGTTTGAGTACCGTGAGTGATAGTTGCTGCACGGATTAGCGGGTCTATTGGGTCAACATAGTAGGAATGAACAAAATATACCCAAGGATCGGACGGTAAATGCTCCCACAAAATACTTTTTGGTTGAGTAACTTCCAGTTGATTCCAACCCATGTGAGGAATAGTGATGTCAGGTTCTGGGCGAAACCGCCGCACTTTTCCTTTGATAATTCCCAGTCCTGGTTGAGTACCTTCTGCACTTGATTCAAAGAGAATTTGCAATCCTAAACAAATTCCTAAGAAAGGTTTACCAGATGCGATCGCTTCTTTAATAGGTTGTTCTAAACCACGCGATCGCAGGTGTTGCACTGCTGGATCAAATGCTCCCACTCCCGGTAGGACTATAGCATCTGCCTGCTCTAATTCCTTTGGAGAATAAGTAACATTAGGAGTTGCCCCAGCTTTTTCCAAGCCTTTACAAACTGAGTGCAAATTTCCCATCTCATAATCTACGACCGCAATTACTGGCATTTACCTGCTCCTTGTAAATTTATTATGGAGGGTTTTTCTATTCTAAATAATATTTGTTATGAAGAAAAGAATTCTATTAACTTCTTTTGACACTTGGCTCAAAGATCAACAGTCAAATTCTTCTGATGATTTATTACTTGAAGTTACCAAACTTGAGTTGATACCACATGACTTAACTTTTTTACGCCAGTTACCTGTAGATGTGCAACTTGCCAGTACTCAGGTAATGGAAAAAATCAAGGCAATCCAACCTGATTACATCATCTGTTGTGGCATGGCTGCAAGCCGTACACAATTAAGTGTCGAAGCAGTTGCTAGCTGTGGAGAAATTGTTTTGCAGACAGAAGTTGATTTAGAAAAATTAGTGGTGGGAGCAGCAAAAATTCAGATTAGCCACGACTGTGGAAAATTTGTCTGTGAAGGTCTTTACTATTCAGTGTTGGACTACTTAAGCCAAAATAAACTCACAGCACGTTGTATTTTTGTCCATGTTCCGGTTCTCAATCAAGAAAATTTGATGGGGATTATTGCCGATTTCGTATTAATTATTAACAAACTGGCACTTTCATCAAGCTGTTAATGTCTGTATGTTGAAAGAAATATCTAAGTATATGTTGCCATTGTTACTAATTTTCCCGATAGCCCAATCAACTCCTGCCACGCTACCACCTGAAGAAGTCGTCCAACCACAAGAAGTGCGTCCTTTACCAGGTCAATTGGATAAAGTGCCAACCTTTAATAGCAATAGTCCAGAATTGGTTTTGAAAGAAGGGATTTTACTTTCCACCTTTCCACCAGATGGAAGAAAAGTACCAACAGCGCATCTGAATTTTCCTTTTCGGGGACGATTTGATATTTTTGCCCATCACGTTGCGAAAGCTGAACCACCAGAGAATTTGCGTTCTCTTTATTTAGGGATAATTTTGCATAACCCTAGTTCGGAACCAGTGAAGGTAAATATTTGGCAGGCGGCGAGTTATTTAAGTCAACCGGATGCACCCTTTATTCAGTTACCATCTTTTAGTCAAAACCTTTTAGGTAAGGTTTTTGCTGGGCCAGGCGATCGCGTTATGTCTGATGTGCTTCGAGGAGTACGACAAGAGATTTTCCCTGCCCAAATTGAGATTCCACCAAAGCAAAGTCGGATGTTACTCAATTTACCAATTCCTGTGCAAGGATTGACACCACCCCTAAATGGTCGGTCTACATTCATGCGACTGCAAAGTGATGGCACTGTCTATGCAGCTAGCCTAGCGATGTTTGCACGGGAGAATCCTGATGGCAGTGAGCGATCGCCTACCTTAGAAGAGTGGCAGAGTTTACTAGATAATGGTGATTTAGCTGGGCCACGAGATAAAATTCCCACTCCTTTAGAAGAAACTGGCAAACCAAGAATTTATGGGCGTGTTGCGGGAGTGGTTGGTGGTTCACGATGGAGAGCCTTATTAGTAGATAAGCCTAAAGCTAGATATCTAACTATTCCCCAGGCTGGTCAAGTGTTTTCCTACGCTCTGAGTACCCTGCATGGCGGTACATTAGGAACTGGTCAAATTCAAAGTGCGCCTATGCTAGTGCGCTATCCTGACACCGCATATCGTGCTCATGGCAACTATGGAATTCAATATAATCTGAAGTTGCCACTATACAACAATACTCAAAGTTCTCAAACTGTGAGTGTGTCCATACAAACGCCACTCAAGGAGGATCAGTTAGTCAAACCAGGGTTACGCTTTCTGAGTACACCCGCTCCTCAAGTATTCTTCCGAGGGACAGTGCGAGTACGTTACAAAAATGACCAAAATCAGCCACAAACTCAGTTTGTACATTTAGTGCAAAAGAGAGGTCAACCAGGGGAACCGTTAGTTTTATTAAAGATGAAACCAGGCGATCGCTCTTTGGTAGAAGTAGACTTTCTCTATCCACCCGATGCTACACCACCGCAGGTATTAACAGTTTCAACTCAGACTGAACCTCAGTGATGAGTCATGGGTAATGGGTAAGGGCTTTTTTCTAATTACCCGTTACCAAAAAGTAATTAAAGCATGTTCTCAAGCTTTTCACCCCAAGTTTGTGTATTTAGGGTGAATACTTATTCTGCTCTATGCATTGCAATAGAAATAGCAGACTAAGTAGATAGCCAATAAGAGGACGGTATGGCAACGAATCAAAAAATCAATCAAGAAACTGAGTTAAATTCGCTCCAGCACCTTGTTGGAACCCTGATCTTACTGGTAGAAGATGAGCCAGATATTGCAGATTTGCTCACCTTCATTTTGGAAACAGCAGGTGCAGAGGTAATGGCTTTAAGCGACGCAGAAGAAGCCCTTGTTTTGGTCGAATCGCTTCATCCCGATATTCTGCTGTGCAATATGAAGTTGCCCGATCATGATGGAAATTGGTTAATTGAGCAAATTCGAGTGCATTCTTGCCCATCCCTAAGACAGTTGCCTGCGATCGCTATCACTTCTTATACACGGGAAGTCTCAAGCTATAAGGCTTTGAATGCTGGTTTTAATCGATTTCTAGTCAAGCTTGAGAGTCCAGAAGAAATTGTAGATGAGATTGTTCACCTTTTATCTACCGATTTTTAAATATAACTAGCTAGCCTCGATCTCGTTTTTGATCGTGATTTCACACAATACTTTGTGGAAGCGCACAGCTAGCTATACACTTCTAAAAACGACTTTAAGAAAGGAAACCATAGAACCCTAAGTGAGTAGGGTAAAATGTTGCATATATTTGTTATCCTCGTTGAAAACCCTTTGCTGGCTTTTGTTGCCCCTTACCCTTGGGCTTAGATTTGTTAACTTCTCCTAAAGCTTCCTGAAATAAGTTATGCAAATGTATGGGTACACTGGCAATGTCTGGCAACTCTGGCTCAATAGGTTTATGGAATTCTTGCAAAAGTGTATCCAAGTCACTTTCAAGCCTAAATGGACGTTGCAAAAATGTTTGCAACACATTTTCTAATTGAGTTGGATACTGCTGCGCTAATCGATGCCAAATAAAAGCATTAATACTTTTATCTTCGAGGTAGTAGCGAATTAGTTTTTCTGCCCCTTGCACACTTTGCCAATCCTCTGCCGATAAGATTGCTTGTACTTTATTATAGGTTGGTAAAAACATTTGTCCCCAACGGGGATGAGAAAGAGCCGTTACCTGTTCTGCTTTCTTGAGTTCAGCAGGTAAATCAACCTTTGGCATCACCATTTTGCTCTTGCTGCTTTTGCTGTTAAACATCTCAGAGACTACGTTGGAATCAGCACCAAATTCTTGTGCTGCTGCTTTTATTTCCTCGTCGCCAATGCCAGCTGCTTCTGCCACTTCAGCCAAAGATTTGGAAGTATCAATTCCCGCGGCTGCAAAGGTTTTTTCAGTAATTACTTCTTGAAATTCCGCTATTTTTTTATTAAGCTGATATCCAGGTAGTGTAATTTCATCAGTGCCAAAAAAGTCCACAAACTGCTGATGATATTGTTCTACTGACTGCCAAGCTTCTTCTAGCAAGTCTGGAGCATCGCTGTAAAGATTACTTTTATAGTTTTCTTTGAAATTACCAATTGCTACGGCAAGTTTTGGCTTACCTAATTTACCCATTATTGTGTAGGGGCCAGAAAACGTCCAGTAGCTATCGGTAACAGGAGAAATGCGAGTTAACAAGATTTCTCCGACTTTCAGCCGAGATATTGCCTGTAATGTTTGAGTATTGTTTGGCTTGACGATGTAGCGTTTATCTGTCAACCAATTCGTCAATTCAAAGCCATCAGGGAAAATATTACTGATGGCAAATAAGCCAATAAAACTATGATGCCAACTATTTATCAGACTGCGATCGCTTTCTGCCAAATCTGGATGGCTTTCGATAAACAACTCTAATGGAGACTTATCACCGACCTTCCCATCTGTCAAAAAGCTATCGATGGTTAAGTCTTGCTGTGTACTATCACCACTTCCACGGCGCAACTGTTCTGCTGCATAAGTTTCCAGCGCTTGTGCCAATTCGCCTTCAGCATCAAGGACAAAATCAACTAAGGCTTGTTTTAATTCGTGCGATCGTTCTAATATGACATCCACAAGTTAATCTCTCGGTGCAACAGATGTAAATTATAGCCTTTGAGAGAATTTCAGCATCTAGCTATTGCTAGATTTATGGAAATGCACACTTAGCAGAATAGGTTTGATCGTGCAGGCATACTACAGCTGACATCTGTCACAGCCAAATTATTGTGATTAAACCCTTGGCGAAATCGGCGCGAACTAGCGTAACAGATTGGTGTGGTGTTTGGACAGCGATCACAGTTATGGTATCATCTACTTCCCCGCGATCCCTTAGAGATTCAATTTCTTGGGGTAAGAGTTTTTTGAAAGTTATAAATATAGGGAAAAACGGGAATATAGAAGTTTGATTTCCAGACTTTTTTCAAAACCTACTATGCAAACTTAGTTCATTTGTACTATTTTATAGTTGTAGATTTTATTACAGGCATATTATGAAAAGCGATCCTAATCAGAGTAAGGAAACAAATTATAACACTGGGCTGAGTGTTATTTTCTCTGAAAAAGCTCTCATTGCATTATTCCATATCATACTTGCCTTAGGCATTGCTCATCTACAATTTAGCAGTTCACCTAATCAAGAACACCCTGCAAAAGTTTTGCAAGACAAACACAATTAGTAAGGTTTTTACTAAGGAAATATGAGAAATTGCGAAAACTTGCACAAAGGATGATTACTTATGCCAAGAGGCGGTTCCAGAAAAGGGTCAGGTCGGAAATATAAATTTGGCGAGCCACTTACAGACATTGGTGTCCCTTCATCAATCAGTAATGACTTGATTGTGGCAATAGAAAACCTTTGGGAAAAGGGAATAAAAGGAGAAGAACTCATAGATATCCTACATTCAGCAAAGTTTCGCAAGGTCAGGAAGTATGATTATCCAGTATCAGCAGGCATACATAGCACATCTAGTGTTGGGGGGGATTCAATGAACATTGATTATGAAGAAATTGATCTCTGTGAGGAACTGATCAATGAATCAAATAAAACGATCATCTTACCTGTAATGGGAGACTCAATGATAGATATTGGTATATATCCTGGTGATTGGTTAATTGTTGAACTGATTGATCCTCTATACCAAAAGCCTAAGGAGGAAGAGATTGTTATAGTTTCTGTGGATTATGAGACTTTAGTTAAACGTTATAGGAGGGAAAAAGGAGAAGTAGTCTTAGTATCAGAGAACAAGAACCACGAGCCAATCAGACGTTCTGAAGGAGCAATTTATATTTCAGGAATTGTGAAAAGTGCTATTTGTCGCAATTTATCAAAAAGATTGCCCAATGGATAACCTTTGTACAGGACTCATTGATGAGTTACTTAGCAGCTTTTTTCAAACCTTGCCATCTTTGTCGCAATCGCTGCAAGTTAGGCGTATGACCACCATAGCGCCAACCAACATAAGCTTGACAAATTTCATCTATGACCTCAGCAGTTGCTAGAGCATGATGCTGGTATGAAACTCTGGCATATTCTAAAGGTGTTTGTGCTGGATGTTTGCCTAAACCTTTTTGGGTCGTCCATTGTAGCATTTGTTGATAAAGGCTCTCCATTGCTGGCAATTTCTTTAACCATCGACGGTTGCGCCACTGTCGCCATTGACCCCAACCCAGCCAAGCGAAGAAAGCTGCTGTAGTTGACAAGATTAAGGCAGTTAATACGCCAAACCAACCTTGAGAGAATAAAGCTAAAAACCAAGCGATCGCTCTAATCACCCACTTAAATATTGTCTCAAATACATTATTCAACAAACCTGTTAACGGAGAAGGTAGCCAGCCAGCAACCCAATGCCACAATTGGCGTAATACACTAAAAGTCTGAGTGTCTTCTATTGAAGGTGGTATCAGAGGATGATTGGGAATAGGGTCAAAGGCAAACCAACCATATTTCGGAAAATACACTTCCGTCATCGCATAAGCATCAGTATTACGGACAACATATAGCCCTGTAAATGGATTAAACTCTCCCGCACTAAACCCTGCTACTAACCGCGCTGGAATGCCAATGGAACGCAACATCACCGTGAGAACTGTTGAAAAGTGGTCTGGATAGCCTCCTTTTTGCTTAAACAAAAAAGTTTCTACCAAGTCTTCTTTTTCACTCAAATAAGGTAGATCTAAGGGATTTTGGGGAACAGAGTAGCGTTGCTTTAAATATTGAGCTAAGTAGAGAGCTTTTTCGTAGGGTGAATCTAGGCTTTTAGCAGACTTCGAGACTTTTTCTTGATTGTAGTTAGCGAGGATTTCTTCGGTACGTTGCCGGACTTTTTCGGCAATTTCGGGAGGAATTTGCAGATAATGTTTTTTAATTTGTTCTGGATATTTAGTAGAAGCTTTACCTAATTTAGTGCGATCGCGGTATGGTACTTCTGAAACTACTGTGTAGGTGAATCCTTCTGATAATTCTACAGGCGATCGCAATCCGTCTTCTTTATCAACAGCAATCACTGGTGCTGGAAAGTAAACTTCTTTGGGATAAGTCATCGCCGGAATCAGGTTAGGCAAATCTGATACCACAGTATAAGTTTGCACTACTTCTTGGGTTTTACCAGTGAGTACAGATGGGGAAAGAAAAATTTGGTAAGACCAAGGCGATCGCCTAACAGTCGTAACATTCTCATTGCGAGAAACCTCCCATCCCTTACCTGTATAGCGATCAAATCCTAATACTCGCCAAAAACCCTCTGCTTGCGATCGCACCCGCATGACAACCTTGGGTTTCATCTCGCCCCGCAGGTTTTGATTCATTTGGCTATTAAAACCGTAATAAAAATTATTATCTACTTTACCTGGTTCACCCGTTTTATTTTGTCCTGTACCACCGCTACCACTGCCTTGATTCTCACCTTTACCTTGGCGGACATAACCGGGATTAATGATACTACGACCTGTGAAATTACTTTTTACTTGAATAGCAGAACTTACAGGAAAATTCCGTAATTGATAACCGGGAAATCTGGGTAAAACAGCAAAAATTGCCAGCCCCAGACCGACAATTAGTAAAAAAGTTAGAATTAAAAATTTAAAATTAAGACTTGAAGAATTCTTCTGATTAAATTTTTCCTTTTGAGTTTTTAATGGCTGCAAACCTAAGCGCGAGCGGTAATCTAGTACTAAAGTTGGCAGAGCGATCGCTAAAAATAACAGCAACACAGGTGCAAATGCTAAAGTCTGACTTAGGGTTGCTGCCACACCCAATAAAATCAGTCCGATCACAATCGAATAGCCCAAATTTTTCCGGCGTGGTGTATCAAAGCTATGCAACACCTGGAGTTGAATTAATAACTCTGCCAAACCCAACCGCGTATCATTCAACTCTCCTACTAACCGCCCAAAGAAAGCACCTAGTGCTACTAACATGCCGATGGCGATGCAGAATTTAATTGCAACATTGCGATCGCGGCGACGATAATAACTCCAAATTGCACCCACAACACTCAGGGGTAACGCCCAAAAACTGAATGAAGTCTCAGCGGCAATATCCGTCGCCACAATTCCCAAAATAACCAACGCTAGCACCAGCACCCGCAAAAAAATTGAATCTTCCACTTCAATCAAAGGCGACCCCTGCGGATTTTGCCGCCAGAAATTACCTACAGGGATACGCCAAAACCGATTCATCCTGGATAAGTTAAACATTTGAGTCTAGTAGAAGCAATGATGTAGATGCAACAAACACAATGCAGGGGGCGTAATTTGCTACGCTAGCACTGTGTTAAAAAAATGATATCTAAGGGGTAGAGATGGAAATACACGAGAAATGGGTGACGCAGTAAATCGAGAAATAATCAAATTCTCAATATCTCCATGTCCCCATATTTCCGTGTCCCTGTGTCTTTGTAATAACTGCTTCTCGTAGACACCCTAATGACCGTTTATTGAAAAATAGGATAAGCTTCAAAACCAGGAAAATCCTCTTAATATATATCGGCGTTGATTGACATAGTGTGCTAGCGGTGGCAATTGAACCTAAATCGTGGGATTAATCACAAACAACAATGACTGTTCGTCTATTTCTGGAAATTCAACTTCTAAGGTATAAGTTGGGTTAAGTTGCTCGCAGCCTAACTCTACATTTAAGTATCCCGAAGTCGAAGATGTTGTCATTGCTAAAGTGCCACTTCCCCGCAGCGTCAAAGTTCCTTTAACAGGTAACTCAGCTTGCACAAGTAACTTCGTAAGTTTACCTAGAGACTGGTATTCTACTCTGATGTTCAAAGCACCAACACTGGTTAGCCACTGTCTTTCTACTACCGGACTAGTTGCTGAAACTGGTAGAGTCAGATTTTCTAGCAGTTGTTTAGCTGCTAGCAACGACAAAGCCATCTGTTGACGCGGTTGTAGATCTGAGTAATCGCTTTGAATAGCAGGCATTGTCTCCAAAGTACTTGCAGATCGATAGGTGCTTCTTAACACCAATCCGGCTATATCATTTAGTGCTTGAGATTCATTGGGAAAAAAGTTCTCCACCACTTGAACTAATTTTGCCCCCAATGGCACTGAAGATGTCACTAAAGCCTGACATTGTTCTAGCAATTGCTGGAAAACTCTTTCCGGTAAGCGAGTTGGCAAGGTCAACTTCGATTGTTGTACCATCCATCCCCAGCTAGGAACGAGTGTCATTGAAGGCTCATCAACAAAATCAGGATATTCGATTAATTGTGTTTCCCAAGGAAACAACGGTGGGTGTTCTTGGGCTTGGATTTGTAACCGATGCTTAAGGACAGCTTGAAAACGATCTTGCACAGTAGGAATTTCTCCCAATTGAAAGGTCTGGGGCGTTCCTCCCAATTTTGGCTCACTGCTTTTTGAAGCAGTGGCTTCCTTGAGGAGGTTTTTTACCCCGTCATTTTCCTCACATTCTACCGATTGCTCGTTATTTTTGACATCATCTGTCAATAACCAATAGAGACACTGGTGTTGTAAGGATTCTGAGTCACTATTCATGAGTAGATGCACCTGATCCGGAAACTAATGAGTTACGAATTTCCCAAGCTTGCTCAAGAATCTTAAACCATCGTTTTTGCAGTTGTGCCATTGACAGCCCTAGAGTTTTTGCTATTTTTTCATCAGCTTGTCCTTGTTGCTTCAACTCTAATAAAGACCGTTGCTTATTGTCCAGCTGTGCTGTGTATACTTGCCATTGCTGAGGAGTTAAGCCCAAGTTTGTGTGTAAAGAAGCTTCCAGCCACTCGTGAACTAATTCCCAACGGTGCAACAGGGCGAAGCGAATCAAATGATACTTAAAGCGCTGCTGCAAATAATCTCTCTGGCGAGGGGTTAAACCTAAAACCGATTCAATTTCCTGTGCTGATAAATCTTGGAGGCGGAGAGAAAAATAATCAGCGCAGTCAGATTGTTGCCGTTGTTCGAGATAATTCATTAATTCCGTAACCACAACGGAACGCAAGGTGTCTTCTTCGGGTTCGGGTTCGGCTTGCGTTGCCATTGTGGAGCGCAATTGGTGAATTGCTGGTTCTTCCCAAGAACCGTCACCTTCATTATTGCTACCTTCTGCGGCTTGTTCTATATCTACACTGGTTTCTGGAGGTTGCTGTTGGGAAAAAGTTTGCGCCCGCAGGATAATTAGCTGTTGCTGACGGCCTGGTAAAGGAATGCGTCGCTTGCCATAGCGCTCGGTAAATGCCATATACTCGGACAATTCCAAGAGCGTTTGAGGGCGATAAGTGGCACCGAGTTGATTTTCTCGCCGGAAAGCGTTCAACGCCTCTAGATAAAAACTCTGTAAGAAATCTTCAATTATAGTCAGTCGCCCTTGATAGCTCAATTGCTTTTGAGGCGGATTAATATATCGATAAATAATTGCACTCAAAGTACTGTGTAATTCGACCCTGCCCCGATTTGAACCCAACTGATAGTACCTGAGACACTGTTGCAGCCGATGCCGAGCCAGGGTCATCGCAGAGCTTTCTACAGATCCAGAAGCTTGGATACGTTTACTCTCATGACAAATCCGGTAGACTTCGGTGGTGATACGTCTTGCTACATCGTGGCAATTCTGTTCCGAAGCTTTAGTTGACTGCTGAAACTCCTTGGACAGGAGTTGAAAGATCGCCTCCACGCCTGTAGAATTTTCTCCCAGAATAGTTGCAGATGGAATAGTTGCGGTTGCGGCTGAATTCATAGTCTCGGTTTTCAAAAGACCCTAACTTAACTTAAATACAACCTGTACGACTGTGGGTATTGGCTGGTTTGGTTTTACGTATAAGCTAAACGCAGACCAATCCTATATTGAGGATATGGCTGATTTTATTATTCCCAATTCTGATGGGATTGTTCACACTTGATAGATGTTATTGCCATTACCCAGGAGTCGTATACAAGTCATTATGGATTTAGAAGCACAAATTCAATTGCTGATTGACAATGCACCCCGCGATGGTATGACACCACATCTTGTTGCAGCAATTGCTCCTACCCTTAGAGCGATCGCTCAAAAATTACGCTACTCCCAGTACTATATTCTCCAAAATTCGGAGTCAAGCTGGGTTTTAACTACATTGAGCAATCGTGCTAATCCAGGATTGGAAAAACGTGTGATTTACGCTTTCCCTACCATACAGGATGTCTCTCTAATTTCCCCTGATGGGCTTGACCCTCAAATGCTAGCTAAAATTACTCCTGTCACCCATATTTTGTTCCAATTGGTGGCATTAGAACCCGTAGATAGTATCGTTTTTTTGGAGACGCCGGGTAAGACCACTCATACCGTCGAAGTTCGACGAACTGAACTAGAAAAACTCATGCAGAAACAGTTACGACAAAAGCGATCGCCTAAACCCATACCCCCTGATATTGCATAGAAAAAATTTGGATGTGGGATTTTTTAGATACAATCCCACATCCAAATTTTTAAATCTCAAATTTCTTTAAAAAATTTTCTAAATCAGTGAAAAAAGAAATTTTTTCTTTCCGTTACACTATGCGACTGACTCAACTTTCGGTTAAACCTAAAATTCATTAAAAAACAGTTATCAGTGAACATTTTTCTGTTTTCAAGTTTTAGTTTCCTAATGAAGCAGAGTTTTATACTTAATAACTTTCACATTAAAAAATATCCCATTCTTTATTGTGAGGTGTCCAGTAACCAAAAGCGGGCAAGTCTTAAGAGTGAGCTTTCAGCCGAACACTATCCACCCCAGAAGTAGTAGTAATTTATTTTTTGGAAATCCCAAAGAACTTCCAAAGAAAAACCCCACTTTCTACCTGCTAAATAAGTGGATTGAATTAAACATAAAACTGCTTTAGTGTGTTAAAGCGCTAGCACAACACAACATTTCAGGTTTTTGGTGCGTTACGTCAGCCACAACACACTTACATCTAAATCCCAACTTTCTACTTAAGAACTGATAACTGATTTAATAAAGGCGACTCAGTGTGTACTCAGCTATGTTAATCAATGCCTGGTGGGATTCTGAGAATGGGAGAACTGCAAGATGTTCAATTGCCAACTTAGCATGGTGAGCAGCTAACTCTCGCGCCTGCTGTATACCTTGACTATCTTGAATCAGTGCTAATGCTTGCTCTAAATCTCCTTCTTGAGCAAACTCTCGTTCAATCAGCACTTCTAAAGATGGTTTTTCCGCCAAAGCAAATAAAACGGGTGCAGTTAGATTACCACTTTTGAGATCCGACCCCACTGGTTTACCCAAGGTATCTGTTGTACTGGTGAAATCTAAAATGTCATCAACAATTTGAAATGCTATACCAAAATGACGACCGTAGCTATATAGATGCTCAACAGTTTCTCGCGAGACTTCACTGAGTAACCCAGCAGCTTTAGAACTGTTGGCAATTAATGAAGCTGTTTTGTAGTAACTCTTTTCAATGTAAGTTTCAATAGAGATACCAGCATCAAAACGATTTAGTCCCTGCTGAATCTCCCCAGTAGCCAGATCCATAATGACTTCTGAGAGCAGTTTCACTACCTCCAAATTGTCCAAGTTTGCTAAATACCAGGACGATTGGGCAAAGAGAAAATCTCCTGCTAAGATTGCAATGCGGTTCCCGAACAAACTATGAACGGTAGGAACGCCTCGCCGCACGTCTGATTCATCTACCACATCATCATGTACTAAACTTGCTGTGTGAATCATTTCTGTAATCTCAGCAAGGCGGCGATGACGCGGTGTAATTTCTTGTTCTAACATTGTTGCCCGCGATATTAGCAGGACAATTGCTGGTCTGATACGCTTTCCCCCAGCTCCGAATAAATGTTCGGCTGCTGCAAACAGAATGGGGTGGCGATTTCCAACTAGCTGTTTTAGGTTATCTGCTAGTAGTCGCAGGTCTGCTTCCACAGGGGTAAACAGGGAGGTGGCTGGGGTCATGGATGGGCGGACTCTGACTTAGGTTACGAAAGTTTACATATCCTATACTCATTTTAAGATAACCCTGTGCCAGCGCAAAGTTTTCATCAGGTAATCCCATTTTTATGAGTCTATGGGTGATAATTAAGGTTGTTGAGGTTTTTGTCAATAAGCAATTACACTTAATCTGTGGCTACTTAAACTTTAAACTAACTTAAAAGATGAATTCTCAGTACACGGGATAAATTCCAAATTAAATTGTGTTAAGTAGTTTCTCATCTCACCTTTATTGCCACAGTTCCAAAGATAATTTAAGCAATATTACTTATTGACAAAAAGCAAGCGATTTAATCTTGTCGCCAAGATATAAGGCTAAATTTATCCAGATTGAGGTGTAGCTCTTCAAAAAATTTGAAATTTAGCAGCCGAATAAGCTCAAAATTCAGGGTCGTTGTGTTACGCTAAAATATAGGAATTTTAAATTTTGTAAGATATTCGCACCCCACAAGTTAAGTCAGCTACTAGTTGATTTTACTGACTTGGTGTTGTGATTCTAAAATAAGTATTCGTCGGTTAGATTAAGGGATAAATTCTTTAATTTTCCTGCGATAGACAAAACTCCTGGTTTGGAGCTGTGTGATATTCCTATGGGAAACCGCTATACGTACTCCGCGCACGTAGGGCGCAAGCATTGCTCTTTTCACAGCAGTTTGAGCAAAAAATAAAGCAGATCGAGTAGACCGCTGAGAATCGTAGTTTTAGATTGCTAAACGGCAAGCTAACTGCTGTGGGATCTATGGTCTGCAATAAGTCGCATTAGCTCATAAATTCTTTGTCCGTAGAGGATTTTATCTCTATAAGTAATTTTACCATAGGAAACTACAGTCATCAAGAATGCACTTGCTTGGCTGAGGTTCTACTAATTTTATGGAATTTTATATTTGTTTAGAAGGGTGCTAGTAGAACAATGATTTACGGAAGTATACCTATGATGATTTTTATTTTAGCCTCTGGATATTTGTTCACAGTCTACCTGTTATTAGCACTGGCAAAGCGAACGGGTACAAAGACTGTTCCTAGAAGTTTCCCTTCATCTACCGAAGGAAAACGCAAGCAGGAGATATCAGTTAATAGTCAATAGTCATTTGTCATTTGTCCTTAGTCATTCGTCATTTGTTTCGATAAATGACTAATGACTAAGGACTAAGGACTAATTAGTTTTATGGAGTTGGGAAATAGCGATATCAGTGAAAGAAACCTCTTCAACCATTGGGGTATAGCCTAGCCACTGCACTCCTGACTGGGAAAACTGTTGCGGGCAACCGCTGACGGCGAAGCGAGTTGGTAATGGTAGATGAGTATTTCTTAAGCCTAGTAAGTCTAGTTCTTGGGCACAAGCTGCCACAACATGAACAGCTGGATCGACCAACTGGACTTGAGAGGGGAGGAGCGATCGCAGTACTGGTGTAAGGTGGGGATAATGGGTACAGCCGTGAACTAAGGTGTCAATTTCCTGCTCTAATAAAGGCTCTAGGTAAGCTCGTGCCACTTCAGCAGTGTAAGGATCGTGAATGCGGTTTTGCTCAATCAATGGCACAAACTCTGGACATCCAACTTGCCAGACTTGGACATCGGGAGCAATTTCGAGAATAGCGTGCTTATAAGCATTACTTTTAGCTGTAGCTGGAGTGGCAATTACACCAATGCGCTTTCCTTGCTGCACCGCAGCTTTTGCACCCGGTAGGATTACTCCCAAAATGGGTATGCTGAATTCTTGACGCACAGTTTCTAGGGCTAAGGCAGAACTGGTGTTGCAAGCCATAATTACCATTTTTACCTGCTGCTGTTGTAGCCAGGTAATAATTTCACGTGTAAATCGTAAAATTTCTGCTTGTGAACGAATTCCGTAAGGAAGTCTAGCTGTATCCCCAAAGTAAACAATTGATTCATTGGGGAGTTGTCGATACACTTGTCGCAGTACTGTTAGCCCACCCACACCACTATCAAAGATGCCAATTGGGGCACGTTGGGGTTCTCGCTCGGAAAAATCGTCAAGATTCCCTTCAAAAATGGAAGATGAATACACAGGCAGATATATATTTAGGTTTGGGGATTTAAAATACAGAACTTAGCAGACAATCTCCAATTTGACCACTAAATTCTGCACATCAAAGAAGTTTAAATACTACCTCTTTAATTAGTAATTTGTACTATATTACCTCTGCTGTAAGTATTTTAGAATGCCACGAGCGATCGCTTCTGCCATCCGATTTTGATATTCTGGTGTTCCCAATCTGGGATTATCCTCGTAACCACTCATATAGCCTGTTTCTACCAAAATCGAAGGCATGGAGCTTTTCCTAAGAACATAGAATCTGGCTTTGCGAGTTCCCCGATCTTTAATAGTACCGATATCCTGGAGAATAGTTTTACGAACTGCTTCAGCCAGACCATAACCGCTCTCGTAATAATAAACTTCTAAGCCATTGACATCAGGGCGATTCTCAATGGAATTAGCGTGAATGCTGACAAACAAAGTCGCGTTAACTCGCTTGGCAATATCTACCCGTCCCTGAAGTTCTACAAAAAAGTCGGCATCCCGTGTTAGTACAGCTTGCACACCGTTTTGCTCTAAAATTGCTCCTACCCTTTTCCCAATAGGCAAAATTACATCCTTTTCTAAAAGTCCCCCCAAACCAGGGGCACCTGAGTCTTTTCCACCATGTCCTGGGTCAATAACAACTAGCAATTTCCCTCTGGGAGCTGAGGGGCGTGGTCGTGGCTGGGAGATTGGACGGGGGTTATCTATGGAATTTGGTAATTGTCCTTGGTCTGGTAATGGCAGAGGAGGTAAAGCAATGGGCGGTGTGATGCTGCTACTAGAGCGTCGTAATTCTAAAGCTAAAAACTGGTCGCCAACCTGGTTGAGTTCCCCAATTTGTACTCCGGCTGCTGGTTGAACCAAAACGGTGACAGTGTTGGATTCTTGTGGTTGCAGGCGGACCCGCAAAATCGGGCTATTAGGATTAAAAGTCGGGCCTGTGACTTTGGGAGCTAACTTAGCATTGTTGATAGTGATACGGAACAGACCAGAGGTTCTATCCCAGCCTCCTGTAGCAGACAAAGTTTGGTCGGCTCGAATCAGCAATTGTGTACCATTATTAGCCAGTTGCACAGACTGAATGTTAGCAGGTGTGTTACTTGGTGCTATAGGACGTGGACTGTTACTTCCAGGCAGCTGGGCAACTCCACGACTGGGTAGAACCACAAAACCACCAACACTGCTAGTAGTTGCTCGCCAATTTTGACTATTTTCATCTACTTGTAAAGTCAGGCGAACAACAGATGGGTTGGTTTGCAGCTGGGTGAACTGGATACGGCTAACACCATAACGATTAATCGACAAATCTCGCTGCTCTAAACTTGGTGATAGAGTTGCACCAGCAATGTCGATGTTAATTGCCTTCTGATCGTTGCTACGATTTACCTGAATTTGAGGATTACCACCATTGGTGCGGATAAAAAAACCATCACCAGTGACTTGTAAGTTCTCAATTTGAGTCACTTTGGCGACAACCATTCTGTTGTTCAGTGGTCTGGTATTCAGTGGATTTACAGAATCTGCTGTCACCACATTGTAAATATTCCTTGGGGGGAATGTTTGTGTAGATGTTCTGGGTGAAGTATTAGTGGCTATAGCCTGTTCTGGTTGCCCCTCAGTGTTTCTTGCGGGTACATTGTCAGCTTCTGGCGTAGGTAATTGCACTGTCCAGCGATCGCCAGTTGTACCCACAAATTGCACTCGTTTAGGGTCTAAACTATAACCAGGAGTCAGTTCAACCACTATGCGCGTTGTTTGTTCGTCAAACTGCCCAACACGAATATAACGAATTGCACCGCCCACTTGTTGGGTTAGCTGCGGGCGGCCAAATGTGGTTCCTGGTAAATCAATTACTAGTCTAGTCGGGTTAAAAATTAATTGTGCTTGGGGTTGAACATCCCCTTGAGTATTAATTTCCAGCTTGTTTTGATTGGCATCAAAACGCCAAGATTCAAGTCTCGCGGCCATTGCCGGCGACGATAGCATGAAGATGGTTCCAATAGTACTGGATAGTAACCAGCGTAATTTCACAGTCTTTTCTCCTGATTCACATTTATGGGAGCCGTCAACATCTCAACATATTGGCAAATCCTCACACCGTCACCGCGCACACTTGAGTTTTGCGCTGTTATTAAGACACAGCTAATGGCGTAAAATATAGCACGCTCCTCTGATTTTGCCATGCCATTAGCCTATATAAATTTGACTGCCAATTTTAAATTTTAGATTCCCGATTTTAGTTTCCTGCCAGACTAGCGTCTTGCTACACTAACACCTGTTGTAGGTGATACAAATCCAAAATCGTTCGACTGAGCGACTTGCCTTGACTTATGCCGAGCGAAGTCGAGGTAGCAAAGCCGAAAGGAGCCGAAGTCTAAAATCCAAAATTTGTTGACTTGCAAAGTATCAAATGACAATAACAAAGAAGCTACTTTTATCCCGCCGCAAGAATACTTAAATTGTTTTACTACTAAATTGGATAAAAATGGTAAAGATTAGATGTACTTACTCAACAATTTAGAAATTTAGACTAAATTACTTATCTTCTCTTTAGATACTGAAGAATGCCACGAGCGATCGCTTCTCCCATTTGATTTTGGTAAGCTGAGTTTCTGAGTTTAGCGTTATCCTCTCGACCGGTCAAATAACCTGTTTCTACCAGAATTGAAGGCATAGAACTTTTTCTGAGGACAAAAAATCTGGCTCGCCGCGTTCCCCTATCTCTGACATTTACACCTTGGAGAATACTGTTATGGACAATGCGAGCCAAACCCAAACCACTATCGTAATAATACGTTTCTAAGCCACTGACATCCGAACGACCTGGGCCGACTGCATTAGCATGAATACTAACAAACACATCAGCATTAGCTCGCTCTGCTAATTGCACTCGTCCTGGTAGGGTAACGAAATAGTCAGAATCCCTCGTCATAACTACCTGTACGCCATTTTGCTGCAATACCTGAGCTATTCTTTTGCTAATAGGCAAAATAATATCCTTTTCGCGTAGTCCACCAAGACCTACAGCTCCAGGGTCTTTACCACCATGTCCGGGGTCAATAAGGACTACCACTCGCCCATTGGTAACTCGGCGTTGTGGTTGTGTTGGGGGCTGGGGATTTGGATTGTTTGGGTCTGGGAATGGCCCGCGGTTCGGCGGTGGTAGCCCAGGTAAAGCAAAGGGTGGTCTTCCAGGGAGGCTGACAATTCGCCGAGAACCTTGTATTGGTAGAGCCAAAAGCTGGTCGCCGATTTGCTGGGGTTGCCCAAGCTGCACTCCTCCTGCTGGTTGAACTAAAACAACCACTGTATTGGTGGATGCTTGAGGTTGCAGACGTACCCGAAGAATGGGGCTATTGGGAGCAAAAGTAGGCCCTATAACTCTGGGAGCTAACTTGGCATTAGTAATTGTGACGCGGAAAATACCTAAGGATCTATCCCAGGTTGCCGTAGCAGATAAAGCTTGGTTGCCTCTAATTAGCAGTTGTTTGCCATTATCGGCAAGTTGCACAGACTCAATTGTTGCTACCGAGTTGTTGGTAGATGGTCTATTGGGCAAGGAAACGGCTTCTGACTGATTGTCCGAATTATTACTTCTAGGCAATCTGACAACGCGACTAGGTAGAATTATCAAACTACCATCGTTACTATTACTTGCTCGCCAATCTGGGCTATTTTTATCTACCCGTAAAGTTAGGCGGACACCAGGAGGTTGGGTTTGTAATGAGGTGAATTCGACGCGGCTAATACCATGTTTGTTAACGGGTATATTACTCTGCTGCGTCAGACGTGGTGATAAAGATGCACCAGAGATATCTAGAAAGATGGTAGCGCGATCGCGGCTGCGAATTACCTGAATCGGAGGATTACCACCACTGGTACGAATGAACAACCCATCACCTGTTACCTGTAAGCTCTCAATTTCAGTTGCTCCTCGTGTAGTACTGGCAACCCTTGAAATACTAGGTCTAGTTTCCGAATCTGGGGTAACTACGCTGTAAGCATTTCTAGGAGAAGTAGCTAATTTTTCAACTTCTGGCGTAGGTAATTGCACTGTCCAGCGATCGCCAGTTGTACCAACAAATTTCACTCTTTTGGGGTCTAAACTGTAACCAGGAGTCAGTTCGACAACTATGCGTGTTGTATCTACATCAAACTGTCCAACACGGATTGAGCGAATTCCACCACCCACCTGTTGGGTTAACTGTGGACGACCAAATGTAGTTCCTGGCAAATCAATTACCAGCCGAGTTGGGTTGAAAATTAGTTGTGCTTGGGGTTGAACTGCTCCTACAGTATTAATTTCCAGCCTGTTTTGATTGGCATCAAAGCGCCAAGATTCAAGCCTCGCGGCCATTGCTGGCGACGATAGCATGAAGATAGTTCCAATAGTGCTGGGTAGTAACCAGTGTAATTTCACAGTCCTTTCTCCTAATTCACATTCATGGGAGCCGTCAATATCTCAACTCATTGGTAAATCATCATCACACTATCACCACCGAAACTTGATCTCTGAATCCCTTGTTTGATTTTTAAGCTGGTATTTAGACACACTTAAATCATTGATCGGGTTTCAAATTAAGTTTAAATCCCCATGCGAAACCTTCCACCTTTACAGATGGAGAACTCTGACTCCCAATAAAGCTAGAAAACTGATAATTGATAGCTGTTTACTGATAAGTGTTTGTTCTTTGTTGCCATCGATGCACTGAGTAAATAATTCCCATTACTGTCAAACGATCTAGCAAGATTTATGGGTGTTACTCCCCAATTATCTAGAAAATATTCAGATAAAGGCTAACAAGCCAAGGCAGACTAGAAATTAAGTAACATTCTGAATGCTGGTAGAAATTATAAACAAATGATTATTCTACAATCACACGGGACGGAGATTTTAGGATAGAAGTTTCCACTGCACAATTGGAGCAGAGGAGAAAAGGAGCAGGGGAGCAGAGGAGAAAAGGAGCAGGGGAGCAGAGGGGCAGAGGGGCAGGGGAGCGGGGAGATGAGGGGACAAGGAGATAAACAAAACTCCTAACTCTTAACTCTTAACTATTAACTCAGCACTCCTAATACCCAATGCCCAGTGCCCCATTCCCCATTCTTAATAATTAACGATCGCCAGAATCTGGAGTTACTCCCAAATTGCTGCTGTCATTTGATGCTGGCATCCTCGACTGAGGTGTTTCAATTACCAACGAAGTCCCAGAGGAACCGTCTAAAATTAGTTGCTCTGAGCTTCCATCCACGGTTTTTGGATCTGGAAACACAAATCGTAACAATGGAGGAGCTAAAAAGGTTGTCAAGATAACCATCATGATAATTGCTGCTCCTAACGGTTTCGAGAGAGCGCCACTGGCAGCGCCGACACCAGCAAACACTAACCCAACCTCGCCTCTAGGAATCATCCCCACACCGATCGCTAAACGGTTGATTTCCGGTTGACCAAACACGCTTAAACCTGTGATTACTTTACCGAGAATGGCTACTGTAATCAGGAAAGTTGCCATAATTAGACCTTCCCGATTGTCGGGAATTGCTGGGTTTAATACTCCCAAATCGGTTTTTGCGCCAACAGTCACAAAGAAAATTGGTACTAACATATCAGCAATAGGAGAGACTTGCTTTTGCAGTTCTTTACGCTTATCTGTCTCTTCTAGAACTAAACCAGCTGCAAAAGCTCCCAGAATTGCTTCCAAGTGGATGACGGCAGCAAGGTATGCCATAGCAAAAGCGAAGATGAATGCTGGAATTACCAGTCCACCGCGTGTTTTGAGTTTATCAGCGATCGCTACAAAGGACTTATTGAAAACATTGCCTAGTAGGATTGCTCCCAAAATAAAACCAGTGGCGCTGATAATCAAATAAATGACTTTGCTGACATCCACCACGCCGTCTTTAGCTAAACTGGCAACTACCGCTAAAACGATGATTCCTAGTACGTCATCAATGACAGCAGCACCCAAAATAATCTGCCCTTCTTTAGAATTGAGTCGCCCCAGTTCTGACAGCACTTTGGAAGTAATACCAATACTAGTGGCAGTCAAAGCCGCCCCTGCAAAAATTGCGGGTATAGCGCTAATACCAAACAAAGTCATTAGTCCCACAGTCCCAGCCGCAAAGGGTACTGCTACCCCAACTACTGCGACAACAGTAGCTTGAATACCAACTGCCATTAAATCTTTTAAATTCGACTCCAAGCCGATTTCAAACAGCAGAATAATCACACCCAATTCTGCCAAAACGGAAATGACCTCGGACTGGGCTGCAAACACTGCTGGAGCGGCTTCAGGCGTTAAACCAGCAGTGGTTTGAAGGAAGGACACGATCAAAGAGTTAGAACTGTCTGTGCCGCCTTCTGGAAATACCAAAAGGTGGAAAACAGAGATGCCAACTACTACACCGCCAACGAGTTCACCTAAAACAGGCGGCAAACCCACTTGGTTTGATAACTCTCCACCAACTTTGCTGGCGAGATAAACGACTACTAAGCTTAGTAACACTGCTGCTACTACCATCGAACTGTCTGCGGCTTCTGTTGCGCTGGCCAGCAGAGGAAAAGAGAAGTTGATTGGATCTAACAAATGCATTAGGTTCTCTGAAAATCCTTCTCTTTGATTCTGACGCGTTTCTGAAAAACATCCTATAGAGACGAAATCCGAATTCAAATACGCTGTGCAGCATTGATGTAATTTTTTTAGTTTCAAAAAATGTAACCATTTCAGCTTTTGACGATCGCAGTGTCAAAGTAAGAACATAGAAATTGTATCTAGTGATCGCACTTGAGTTGTGAAAAACTGATGGTGGCTGTTGGCTTTCAACGACCACCAGAAGATTGCTACATACCTTTATTCAAAACATCTGTGGATACTTTGAGGAGTGCAAATATGATGACTAGAGCCGCTTTACCCGGTTCTCATTTTCCATCGACAAACCTGTGGAAAATACTGCCTTTAGCAATGCTTGTATGTGCAACTTTTGTAGTACCTGCATTCGCACAAGAAAAAGATAGATTGTCACGAACCCTTAGTGTCAGTGGTCGCGGAGTGGAAACAATTCCGACAACTCTGGCACAAGTCAGTTTAGGAGTGGAGATTCAGGGGAAAACAGCCCAAGAGGTACAGCAAGAAGCCGCTCAGAGGTCATCGGCGGTGGTTGCGTTTCTCAAGAGCAAAAATGTTGAAAAATTACAAACTACCGGTATTCGTCTCAATCCGGTTTACAGCTACACCAATAATATCCAGCGAATTACAGGCTATGCTGCCACTAACACTGTGAGTTTTAGTATTCCTGTTGAGCAAGCTGGGACATTATTGGATGATGCAGTCAAAGCCGGTGCAACACAAATTAACGGCATTACTTTTGTTGCGAAAGATGAAGCGATCGCAGCGGCTCAAAAGCAAGCATTAAAAGAAGCTACTCAAGACGCGCGGCAGCAAGCTGATGCAGTTTTCAACGCTTTGGGTTTTAAATCCAAAGAAATAGTCAGCATTCAAGTTAATAATGCCAGTGCGCCTCCACCACCACCAATGTTTTTACGGGCTGAGGCTGCAAAATCAGCTGATGCTTCCACCCCGATTGTTGGTGGTGAACAGCAAGTAGAAGCATCGGTGACGTTGCAAATTAGTTATTAGTCATTTGTCATTAGTCCTTTGTCATTTGTAAAGGCAAAGGACTAATAATCAATGCCCACTTGCCCTGAGCGGAGCCGTTCGCGTAGCGTCTCGCAGAGAAGGGATGCCCAATTAAAAATGTTCTGGAGACATATCTCCTGTACCACCTTCTGCATCTCGCTTAGAGCCTAATAAATCCAGCTGATCTACTTGGATCACAGGGGATGAGCGGTTTGCTCCTGTTTGGCGATCGCTCCATGTGTCAAATTTCAAGGAACCTTTGACAGCAATTTGTCTACCTTTACGTACATAATTACCTGCCACCTCCGCCGTTTTTCCCCATAGTTCCAAATTAAACCAGTCGGTATGTTCACCTTCTTTTGTGCGACGATTAACAGCTAGTGTTAATCTACACTTCACACTACCAGACTCAAAATACTTAATCTCTGGGTCGCCGCCTACACGACCAATGAGGGTGACAACATTGATACTCATCGCGTTACCTTTCAGTACAAACGTACTTAGCAATTTCGACTTTCATCATAGCGAATTGTGAAAGACTTGAAAATAATGTGTTAAACAGTTAACAATATAATTGACTTGAAAATTTATACACACTATTTGGAGAAACACATAAAAATATACGGATATACTAATCTAACCAGAGAATATCAAAAAGTACGGGGCTTGAGACATACTAAATATTCCTGGGAATCATATAAAAATATAGTCTAACTGACTCAACTCAGGATAAGAACTTTATCAAATCCGGCACAATTAACTATTACCGTTGTAGTCAAAAAGTATCGCACATAGGGGGCTTACAGACGCGTGGGTATTTTTAGGAACTTTCGCACTTCATGGGATATGGGTATCGACCTCGGTACCGCGAACACCCTGGTTTATGTATCTGGTAAAGGTATTGTACTACAAGAACCTTCTGTAGTTGCTATCGATGTCAACGAAAAGGTTGCACTAGCAGTAGGAGAAGAAGCCAAAAAAATGCTCGGTCGCACACCGGGAAATGTGATTGCTCTGCGTCCTTTGCGGGATGGTGTAATCGCTGACTTTGATATAGCCGAGCTGATGCTGAAAAGCTTTATTCAGCGTGTAAATGAAGGTAAGTCTCTAATCCTACCCCGAATTGTCATTGGTATTCCCAGTGGTGTCACAGGAGTAGAAAGACGAGCGGTGATGGATGCAGCTCACCAAGCAGGAGCAAGAAAAGTCTATTTAATCGATGAGCCTGTAGCTGCGGCCATTGGTGCAGGACTACCTGTTGCTGAAGCAACTGGCAACATGATCATCGATATTGGTGGTGGGACAACAGAAGTTGCAGTGCTGAGTCTTCAAGGTACGGTAATCAGCGAATCTGTACGTATTGCTGGAGATGAACTGACTGATGCGATCGTTCAGTATATTAAGAAAGTTCATAATTTAGTCATTGGTGAACGTACTGCCGAGGAAATCAAGATTCGGCTTGGTTCTGCCTATCCGACTAATGATGATAATGACGCGATGATGGAAGTCCGAGGCTTACACCTGCTTTCGGGTCTACCGCGAACTGTAACCATCAAAGCCCCAGAAATCCGTGAAAGCATGTTGGAACCGCTATCAGTAATCATCGAAGCTGTGAAGCGGACACTAGAACGCACACCCCCAGAACTGGCAGCAGACATTATTGACAGAGGTATTATGTTAGCTGGTGGCGGTGCTTTGCTCAAAGGCATAGATACCCTTGTTAGCCATGAAACAGGGATTATTACCCACATTGCTGCTGATCCTTTGAGCTGTGTTGTGCTGGGAACAGGCCGTGTGTTAGAAAACTTTAAACAGTTGGAACGAGTTGTTATCGAAAGCTCTCGCAATATGTAGCAAAAAAATATCAGAATTGAGTTCTATTTGAGTTCTATTTGGGTTTTATATAAATAGAATCCAAGTAGAACTTAATTTATATAAATACATTCAGGTATATATGGTGACAATACGGCGTTGGTGGGATCGTAAAGGGTTGCAAATTGGGTTGTTAGCTTTAGCACTTGGTAGTGCTTGGATATTGCGACAGACTCAAGGTGAATTAGTGCTTGAGACATACCAGGCAATTACCCGTCCATTAGAAATGTTGCAGTCAGGGCCAACTCCAGAAGAACGTATTAGAGATGCCCGGATAATGGAATTGCAAACCCGTATAGTAGATTTGGAAAGTCAAAAGACAAAGTTACAAGATTTATTAGGCTATGTGGAAAAAGAGCCGCTGGCATCGCGACCAATTCCAGCACGGGTGGTAGGACGTAGTGCTGACCAATGGTGGCAACAAGTGACGCTGAATCGCGGTGCGAATGCAGGGATTCAGGAAGGCTTCATAGTCAAGGCAGAAGGCGGATTGGTGGGTTTGGTGGAGAGTGTAACTCCTAATACTAGCCGCGTGTTGTTAATCAGCGATCTCAAAAGTCAAGTGGGTGTATCGATTAGCCGCACAGCAGCTAAAGGCGTTTTGCGAGGAGATTCTTCTGCTGAAGCTGTATTGGAGTTTTATGAAAAAGTTCCAAATGTCAAAGTAGGAGATTTAGTTTCCACATCTACTTATAGTCAGAAATTTCCCTCCGGTTTGGCAGTAGGACGAATTAAGTCGCTGGATTTAAAGAAACTCCCAGCATCAGTGGCAAAAATTGAGCTTTTTCCGCCAATCCGTTCTCTTGATTGGGTAGCTGTTTATCCCAAGCCAGAAAACCAAGAGTCGGCAAATCAAGTGCCGCAAAAGTCTAAGTAAATTCTTTGAAAAAATCACTAGAAAAATGAAGATTCCTGCATTTGGTGGTAGCAGGCAGAAAAAGCCAAAATCGTCAGAGCGAAAATCGAAATTTCGAATCCAGCCGCTAGCTCGTTGGCATCCCGGTATACGTCAGTTGTTGGGCTGGATAGTGACGGCTAGTTCTGTACTGTTATGTTTGCTATTATTACCAACCCGATTCCCAGGTATGGAATTGTTGGGAATTGGCCCTAACTGGTTATTAATTTGGGTGGTAGCTTGGAGTGTGAAGCGCACGGTGTTTGCCGGAGCATTAGCAGGTATAATTCTGGGGCTACTTCAAGATTCGATGACATCACCTAGCCCGACTCATGCCATCAGTTTAGGTATTGTGGGGGCTTTAACTGCTCTGCTCCAAAAACAGCGTTTTATCGAAGAAGATTTTATTTCGATTGCTGTAATTGTCTTTGTTTTGGCAGTTTTGGCAGAAACTATCTTTGGGTTGCAATTAACTTTGCTCGGCAATGAGCGCAAGGTGACAGATATTTGGACATATTATCAGCGCGTCGCTCTCGCCTCTGCCATTCTGAGTAGTCTGTGGGCACCTGTGGTCTATTATCCCCTGAATCTTTGGTGGCAGCGGATAAAATTGTTAGAGCAATAGTAAAGGGAGTTAGAGACGCGATTAATCGCGTCTGTAGAAGAATTAGGAGTAGAAACGCGATTAATCGCGTCTGTACAAGAATTAGGAGTTAGGAAGGGAATAGGTTACAGGTGACAGTAAAGAAAATTATCTTTTGTACCCTGTAACCTAAATCTTTATGGAATTTGGGCAACCTTGGCAATATGGATTCAAGCTACAGTGAACTGTAAGTGTGAATATTACAGACTCATGTAAGTTGAGACAGCCAATAATAGCGCCTAGATATTACTGTTAAATTATCAGGAGCAAAGCGCGATTCTCTTGTGGAGAGGCTGCGCGATCGCGTGCAGAATATTTACAGTGTTGCCTAAAATTATGGATAATTCCCCAGTGGTCGCTCAAGCAGATGCATCCTTACCAAATTACACTCAGGAAAATACACGAATAGTGGAGTCAGCAGCTGGCTCGAATTCACCACCGAAGCAAAAGGTAGGAACTGATTTTGACTCTCGCATGATGCTGCGGTGTTTGGAACTGGCCCGTCGCGCTTTAGGGCGGACTTCGCCAAATCCGCTAGTGGGAGCGGTGATTGTCAAGGATGGCGAGATTGTAGGCGAAGGGTTTCATCCTCGTGCAGGTGAGCCTCATGCAGAAGTGTTTGCCTTGAAGGAAGCAGGCGATCGCTCTCGTGGTGCAACAATCTATGTCAGCCTCGAACCTTGCAATCATTACGGACGTACTCCCCCTTGTTCGGAAGGATTGATCGAAGCAGGGGTGGCAAAAGTAGTAGTGGGTATGGTTGATCCCAATCCGCTGGTAGCTGGAGGTGGCATCACCCGTTTACGGGCGGCGGGAATCGAAGTATTGGTTGGAGTAGAAGAGGAAGCCTGCCGTCAGCTAAATGAAGCTTTTGTGCATCGCATTCTCTATAAGCGACCTTTGGGAATTTTAAAATATGCGATGACTTTAGATGGGAAAATTGCTACTACCTCTGGTCATAGCGCTTGGGTGACAAGTCAAGAAGCCCGCAGTGAAGTACATCTAGTGCGGGCGGCTTGTGATGCCATAATTGTCGGCGGTAATACAGTCCGACAAGATAATCCTTACTTAACCAGCCATCAGGTGGGGGCACATAATCCCCTACGAGTGGTGATGAGTCGCCATCTTAACTTACCGGCCAGTGCCCATCTGTGGCAAACCGCGGATGCTCCAACTTTGGTGTTGACACAGAAGGGTGCTAACCCCGATTTTCAAAACCTGTTGCTCAACCAGGGTGTGGAGGTGGTGGAATTAGCATCACTGACACCGGATAAGGCAATGGCGTACTTATATGAACGAGGTTTTTGTAGCGTGCTGTGGGAGTGTGGTGGTACTTTAGCTGCTAGTGCGATCGCTCAAGGAGCAGTACAAAAAGTTTTAGCATTTATTGCCCCAAAAATCATTGGTGGTAGTATTGCTCCCACACCAGTGGGCGATTTAGGTTTTACTACCATGACTGAGGCGTTATCTTTAGAACGTGTTCGTTGGCGTGTAGTAGGCTCTGACTGCTTAGTAGAAGGTTATTTGTCCCAAAAAGCTAATAGTCAACAGTAATAACGCTTGACGAGCAATCTATTTATCTTGATTTTGCAATCATGAACACTGGCGTTCATGGGCAAGATCGCGTATAAGGGCTAGTCGAGATTGAATGTAGTGGCTAAGAAAATCAGTTTCGTTAGAATCTAACAACACTTGCGTTTCGGTTTGTTTCACTAACCACTGCACCAAGCTAGCATCATCCAGTTGTAAAAGGAGCTTGGCTTGAGCGGTTTCAACCACTGACCAAAGCTGACGCATGATTGTAGGAGTCATCAGACCTCAATTGAATAATTTAGCTTTGCTGTCTTCAGATTACACAATTCCAATCGAACTTTACGACATGAATGTAGAAGCTGAGACAAGTATTATTAAAAACTTAATAATGGTATTTATAACTTTATGAAGATTAAGAATTTGAAACTTAGTTTGAAAATCTGTCTTTCCAGTTGATCCAATGTTCAAAGACAGATTTTCAGGACTTAGAGGATGTTTTAAAAGCGTATTTTGCTTTCATAATGATCGCAGCAAACAATTTTGGTACATGGCTAGAACCTTAATTTGTCTTTGCAGTTGATCCAAATCAAAAGGGCAAAATTATACCTTTCAGGACTTTTAAAACAACCTCTTAAGTATACGCAGTTAATGAAAACTTATTATACTCTTGTTTTCTCTTTGGAAATCAGATATATCTCACTGACTATTTTCCAAAACTGATATCTTGCGCGGTAAGCACAGAAAATTAAAATTACTAAAGTCTGCCAATTCATTAATATAGAACTATTTTGAGTCCCTAGCACGACGGCAATAACTATAAATCCAAACAAAACGAGAGTAACCATCTTATGGGGTAAATCTTTTAACCACTCACTATTCACTAAACGATAAACAAAATAGCGTATCCAACGACTAATCACTTCTGCTATAAATAATATCGTCCCGATGATATTGGTTTTTGTCACTACCAGAAAGCCAAAGTACTTGTAAGCTTGCAATAAAAAGTAAAGCCAAATTCGTGTCTGCTTATCAACATGGTTGTAAACATAAAAAGTCGCTCTTACGACCAGAAGTATACCGATCCAGAATGCCATCTTAGTTAAAACTGTTACTAAGTCAATAGCACTAAGTTCAAAAGCAAAACTCTTATCACTTGAGACAACTTTAGTCAATTCCAGAACAATTAATCCGGGAACAGCGAAAATTACAGACCAAAGCCAAGCTTGCCATACACTGATTCGGTTCTTATATTTTTGGTACGTTTCTGAAAGCGTTGGGTTTTTCTCAAACCGTTCAGCAATTATGTCATTTTCCACATAGCCTAGTTCATAGATGCACCAGAAAGAAAGTACTAAAAAGAGCATACTGATGGCATGAAGGATTGGTTGGCTATTCACCCAACTCAAAGCTATGATTAAAACCACAAGATCGTCTAATAATATCGCTTTGAGAAAATATTTCTTACCTGGCCGCTTCGCCCGCTCTAGATACAAAAATGGAATATAAAGATCGGACATAGCAGAAACATAGTTTGCTTCTGGCCAAATAACTAAGCATGGAGTTGCTACACATGCAAGTAATGGGTTATCATCTTTTGAATCTGTGATTGCGATCGCACGGGTAACTTCATTTTCACCCAATGATGCTGTCACCAAGAAGTGTTTTCCTCGCTGTCTATCTATCGCTCCCTGCCAAAATCGACAAGCTATGACATCATGAAAAGTTACAGGTAAGTGTTTGGACAGCGAACGAACAATGAAATCAAACCCTTGGGTGGTAAGTATTACACGTGAATCTGGATTCTTAGTAAGTGCCTCGACCAGGGTAGTGTTTCCATAAGCTTGAGCTAGCTGTTTAGCCCGCCATTGCCACAAAATTACAGTCCAAGGAAAAAGCAGGGTTGCGACTAAAACTCTCATCCAATCTCGTGACACCTCTCCTTTAATTTCCCCTGGCAACCAATTCCAGGGTTTGAGAAAATTCAACAATGTAAGTAATAACCACCCAAGTGGGCGGGGTTGTAATGTGTTGAGATACTCTTGTGTTGAATTGCGGAGGAAGATAGTTTCATCTAAATCTACTAGGATAGGTGTACTACTTGGTGCTGTTTCAATGACATCTATTACATCAGGTACGGAAGTTTCATGGCTGAGTGCATTTATCATAAGGCTCATAAGTTGATGTACTTGATGTGCTGATGCAATTTTCAGTTCTGTCAATTCTCTAAGAGATTAACACTGTTTGCCTATAGATGGATTTACAAAATCATGTAAATCTAAATCCCAAATGCTAATGTAAATAAAATTACATTGTTGGCGGATAATCTGACCTTTGACTGAGCCATTTTTAAAACTAAAATTATCAGATTGGCGCTGTTGTACTTGTTTGAGTCCCTGCTTAATTTCTTCAGTGGCTTGCCCTGCTAACATTCCATTTAAGGTAGTTTCCATTACTTCTGGGTCTACCGATTGGGCAAAAGATACCTCAGTTTGACGCAGCATTTTAGAATTACGATCAAATAAGTAGCCAAGGTCAATTTTGTTTGGCACAAGTTTGTAAACGACAGCACGAGTATTGCCCCATGCGCCTCTTAAATCTTGATTTGGTTTGCCGAGGGTAGCTTCTACGATGTTTCTTGTTGTACCTGTAGGGAATGCAGGAACGCTTTGTCTGCTGGCAGTGGCAGCTAATTTACTGCGCGGCTTGTTTTGTGGTGTGGAACGCGTTTCTGGTGTGGGAACTGCACTTGCCTCATTCTCTGGTTCTGGCTGTGGTGTAGATACTGCTATTGGTGCTGGAGTCTCTGAAGTTATAGGCTCTTTTTCTGACTGTGGTATGGGTACAACCGGGGGATTAGAGGTTGGCCGCTGTCGTGGTGATGAGCTAGGGATAACTGGAACTGGAGAAGTTTGGGAGGAAACGGGTGGTTCGGTAGATGCAGGAGTGGGAAAAGATTCTGGCGATGGCGTGGGACTTGTGGCAATGTTTGTTTCTGGTTGTTGCTGACGAATGATGCTAGGAATTACTACTGCACCAATCAAGCCGCCTACTAGTAAACTGCCAACAATCACAGCAGGTTTTTGCCAGTTTCTAGGAGAGGAAGAACCTGCGATACCTTCGGTGAGCTTCTCTACGAGACGCTTCGCGAACGCTAACGCAGAATTGTTTTGCGGAGAATATAATGGCTGAGTTTGTCGAGTCGATGCATTGGGAGAAAAACTAACTGTGGGAGTATTTGTAGTTAACTCAGTAGGTATATTACTAGCAGACTGCAAGGCATATAGCATTTTACTGGCAGTACTGTAGCGATCGCCAGCATGAGGCTTAATTGCCTGATTGAGTACTGCCGCCAATTGCGAAGAAACATTAGGGGCGTGCTGCTGCCAAAGTATTTCCCCAGTTTTTAGATCGGTTACTAGTTCTTGCGGGTGTTTCCCAGTCAGCAGATAAATTGCCGTTAAACCTAAGCTGTAGATATCAGTGGCGTAAACTGGGCGGCCAACGGCTTGTTCGCTAGGCATATATCCCGGCGTACCAATAACAAGCGATCGCGTGGGGTATCCTGGAGAATTCACTACTGAACGGATTGTTTCTTTGACTGCACCAAAATCAATCAAAACTGGCTCGTTATCAACAGAACGCAGAATAATGTTATCTGGCTTGATATCCCGGTGAATAATTCCCTTACTGTGAACATAATCTAAAACTGAAAGCAGACTCAAAAGAATTTGCCGAACAGCAGTTTCACTCTCAAATCCTTTAGCTTCGACAATTTTCGTCAGGGTTTGGCCGTAAATCCATTCTTGGACGAGGTAAAACTGCCCGTTCTCAGAAAAGTAGGCGTAGAGTTTGGGAATTTGGTGACTGCTTTCACCCAAATACTCCAAGGTTGCGGCTTCCCGTTCAAACCGTTGTTGGATAAGTTGGTAGGTTTGCGGGTCATTATTGGTTATTGGTTTTAGTTGCTTGATTACACAGCGACGGCGAGAAGGCATGTGGACATCTTCTGCTAGAAAGGTTTCGCCAAACCCACCAGCGCCGATTACCTGGATAATTTGATAGCGATTGTTTAGCAGGGTTATTGTCATGAAAAATTATAAGCGTAGACACCCAGTGCAGAGCCGGAGACTTTTTGTCTTCTCCCAACTTGTCGTCAGACTTCGCCCTTTCCAAATGTACATCACATGAGCGAAGCCAGGGCGAATATACTCTGGTGAAATTAAATATGTGTTATCCAGAACCCTTGTAGAGACGTAGCAGTGCTACGTCTCTTCATTCTTTTTCAGCACATACAGCGGATTTCAAGTTAATGAAGTACACAAACTAAGTCTCAAAGCCAGGTACAAAGCCTGTTTGACTTCTGAATTCTGAGTTCTGCTGTATCTAATGCAAGCCGATGCATTGGTATCGCAGAATCATTGCCAAATTTAATTCGTTACGAATGAATAAAATACTGTACTAAGTGAACTCTATAGTCTCAACAAACTCTAAAATACTTTCCTTGATGTCTTCAGCCTCTTCTTCAACAGAATCAGGAATTTCACCGTTAATAAAGCTGTGCTGACTGCTAACTATATACAAAAATTCCCCACTGATAAACGTGAGCAATCCCCGGTACGCATCTAATCTGATCGCCGTTCCATTATTTTCTTGCTTAGAAATTGTGGAACCTTTGGGCATATCGATTAACACGTAGTAAGCGCCTCGCAAAGTATTTTCTAGATATTCAGTATATTCGACAGAAGCATCTGGTACATTAGCGAAAATCGCTTGGGGTACATACTTATCCACTAAAATTGTTTGTAAATATTCTTCTTGTCCAACAGACTCCAATTCCTCTAACTGTTCTAAAGGGAAAGGATAATAATCGATTCTCAGCAAAGTACCGATGTCATCAGAAAAGCCAACTACTCCTTCCTGACTCTGAATTCTACCGCCCTGCTGCGGATCAACCGGAATTGGCACGGTAAAATTACCTAAAGGAGATTGATAGGTCTGTTCGCTAAAATCTTCGATGACTACTGTCTCATCTTCATCGTCTGTATATTCTTCATCTTCTGCTTCTTTAAAGGCTGCGATTACCTCCTTGATGATTTCCTCTGCTTCTTCATCTTCAAGTTCTAAAGCTGCTTGTAGCTTTTTGAGGTAGGCTTGTTTCGGTTTGGGGATGGCGAGGTCATCGTCTAAAAGCACTATTACCCCAGCGGCAAAACCATCTAGCACTAATTCATCTGAGAGAGATACTTTGGCGGCATTAAACAGGGGCCCAATTCCCTCTTCTTCTGCAATGGAGATGAGTCTATCAACTATTTCTGCAATTTCATCTTCTGAGTATTCTTCGAAAACCTCGAATTCCCAAAGGATACCCGCTAAACTTTCTGCATCTACCTCTTCAATAAATGAATCTGCGATCGCAGTCACAGTTGCGATCGCCGCCACCGCTTCCTCTGGACTTAGTGATTCCTCTGATGTCTTTGGTGAGTTAAAAACCTTGTCATATTTGGTCATAATTGCTACCTAAATTAATTCCTTGATAGTAATAACAGATTGAAAGTGACAATGGTCAGTTTACCAATGGAGCGAATCTTCTAGAGAAAAAGTTGGCTTATACGTGGTTGGCTCAGTATTGCTCAGGTGTAACAAAACCTTCTTGACAACCGATCTCCAACGAGTTGAAGTATTCTCATATCTATTGTCGAATATACACTTAAACCCCAACTATGCTCAGTATTTACCACAAGTTAACTTAATAAAATATTGTAAATTTTTGTGACCGAGCAATTATCGTTAATAACTGCTATATTCCTTTGTTTTTATCCTCTAGCAAATGAATTATATCTATCGATAGAATTATAAACTAGCTAGCGATAGATACCTACACCGTAGGCAGGATGTCACAATACCGAAGTTTGTAGTGACACACAATACTCGAAACGTTGTACTGTTGGTTCTGCAAGTGTGAATTAGATGAAATTTTGAGTTTTTTATGGTACAAACCCCACCATCCCAGTTTTCACCAGATCAATATAAAGTAGATCCTGCAAAGGAAAATGTAGAAGCTCTTATACAAGAACCGCAATTAGATATTGAGATTGCTCTAGAGTTCCTTTACACCAGAGATATTGAATTTCGTCAGGAAACAATTTATTTTCTTGTAGTCGATCGCTTTTATGATGGCGATCCAGATAACAGCGAAGGTGCAAACTCAGAACTGTACGATCCAACTAGACAGGATTGGGGTAAGTACTGGGGTGGCGACTTGCAAGGTGTCATCGATAAATTAGATTATCTCAAAAATATGGGAGTTACCGCTCTTTGGTTAACTCCCCTGTTCGAGCAGGTTGAAGAGTTATTTGTTGGCAATGCAGCAATACATGGCTATTGGACAAAAGACTTTAAACGGCTTAATCCTCGATACATTGCTAACGGGGAGAACCCTTCTTTAAACGCAACTCAAGAAGAAAAAAATACAACCTTTGATCGGTTAATTACAGAAATGCACAAGCGCAATATGAAGCTAGTGCTGGATATTGTCTGCAACCATAGCACACCTGATACTAGCGGTAGTAAAGGTGAATTGTATGATGATGGTGTCAAAATTGCTGATTTCAATAATGATGTCAATCATTGGTATCACCACTATGGCGAAGTGCAAGATTGGGAAGACGATTGGCAAGTACAAAACTGTGAACTATCTGGTCTAGCAACCTTCAATGAAAATAATACGGAATATCGGGAGTATATTAAGTCAGCAATTAAACAATGGCTAGACCGGGGTGTGGATGCACTGCGGGTGGATACTGTCAAGCATATGCCGATCTGGTTTTGGCAAGAATTCACTGGCGAGATGACGAATCACAAACCAGATGTATTCATTTTTGGTGAATGGATTTATAGTAATCCAACTGACGATCGCTCAGTGGAATTTGCCAATCACTCAGGCATGACACTTCTAGACTTTGGCTTGTGTGTGGCAATTCGCGCCGCACTAGGGCAAGGTTCAGAAATGGGATTTGAAACAATTCAATACATTTTTGACCAAGATTATCGCTATAAAGGGGCAACAGAGCTAGTTACCTTCATCGATAACCATGATATGTCCCGTTTCCAATCGCTGAATCCCGATCCAGCGATGCTGAAGGTTGCGATCGCCTTAATTATGACCTGTCGCGGCATTCCCTGCATATATTACGGCACAGAACAGTATTTGCATAATGACACTGATGGCGGCAACGACCCGTACAACCGCCCAATGATGGAAAATTGGGATACTGAGAGTGAGATTTATCGTTGCATCAGGCTACTGTCTGGCTTACGACGACTGAATCCAGCCGTGTCAATGGGTAGCCACTGGCAAAAATACTTAACACCGGATGTTTACTGCTATGTACGCCGCTATCGCGACTCCCTGTGTTTTGTAGCTTTAAACCGGGGAGGAGAAGTTACTTTACCAGAAGTAGAAACAGAATTGCCCGATGGCGAACATACCTGCGTGGTGACTCGCAACAAGTATGAGGTGAAAGATGGCAAGATTTATGACCTAGTACTAGAAGAAAGGGGAGTGCTGGTTTTCAGCCACGTTGGCGAACGGGTAAAAGCACAAACAATTATCCGCGTTCAACTCAATGGCGTAGAGACCCAACCTGGTGAAATCATTGTGGTGACAGGAGATTGCCCAGAGTTAGGTAACTGGGATATTGCCAAAGCGTATCCTTTAGAGTACATCAACACCAATACTTGGTTTGCTGAAATTCCCTTTAATGAGAGTGCCGGAAATCTCATAGCTTACAAATATGCCATGTGGCGGGAAGGGCGATCGCCTCTACGCGAAAATCTCGTAAATCGCCGCTGGGTGATTGCGAAAGAAGGTACTGTCAAATGGCGTGATACCTGGGCATCGGGAAGAGAATCTTAGAAATATAGAAGGAGTTATGAAGAGTGAAGGATTCAAATCTTGATTCTTCACTCTTCATTATTTATGAATTTTAAGTAACAAAAAATACACAAATATGCGTATTTAATCGCAGTGTACGCCATAGTGTAGTAGTTATACACTTTAGTAATTTTGTACTCATGAGACTCTTCTCCTACTGCCTAACTTGTGATAGTGGTGCTGCTCCTAACCCATTCTGGGAACTTTGCACTCTTGCAATTTGCAAGCCTGTAATCCGACGAGTAGCAAACATTGGAGATTGGGTTTTAGGATTTGGTTCTACACAGTCACCAATTGGAGATAGAGATATCGGCGACTGCGTTGTATATGCGATGAAGGTAACGGATAAGATGACATTGCAAGAATACGACAAGTTTTGCCGAGTTCATTGTCTTCATAAAATTCCAAAGTGGGACAGCGAAATATTCAAGTATCGTGTTGGTGATTGCATCTACGATTACAGTCAAGGAGAACAACCTGTATTGCGACCAAGTGTTCATGACAACACGAATCGAAAAGGAGATTTAAGCGGTGTGAGTGTTTTGATGTCACGGCACTTTTACTACTTCGGTGACAAACCGATTGATTTACCTGCTGAACTCGATGGACTTAAACTATCGTCATCACGAAATGGACAAAAATCGACAGCAAATGACCCATATAAAGATACATTTGTAAATTGGCTCGATAATTTAGGTTACACGCCTAACCAATTACATGGTGAACCCCAAGACAAAAAGAAATTTACCTTAGAACGAGATATCAGCAGTTGCCGTCCCCCATGCAAACGACAAAATAAAAAAATTAATAAAAGGAGTAATTGCTAGATTCCTTTTGAAAGATTAAAGAGGACAGCATAAATAATTAAAGGTTTGTAGTCAGCGCTTTCGCCCTACTTTGTTTGTAAAATGTCTAGTAAAGCACTACATTGAGCAAAAATAGGCAAAATGTTGCTGAAAACAAAGGGGTAACTGTTGATGAGTAAAACGACACTCTACAATCAGGACTTTCTAGTGTGGACACAGCAACAAGCTGAATGCCTGAAGAAAGGACGCTGGGCTGAATTAGATGTGGAACATTTGGTAGAGGAACTAGAGGCTTTGGGTCGGAGCGAACAAAAAGAACTTGGAAGTTATTTACAAGTGCTTTTAATGCACTTACTCAAATGCCAATATCAACCAGAGCGAAAAACTAAAAGTTGGATTAACACAATCTCAAACTGCCGAAACCAAATTCAAGATTGCTTGGAAGATACTCCCAGTTTGCAGCGCTTTCTAGAAGACAGGGAGTGGATACAGAAATATTATCGCCGCGCTCGTCGAGATGCCGCAAATGAGACTCAAAAACCAATAGAAACTTTTCCCCTTGAGTGTCCTTTTACTATGGAACAACTTCTCGATCCTGAAATTCCTCTAAGTTAGACTACTGAGATTCAGTAAGTAGGCATAATTAAACATAAAATAAAACTCTAGTTCGTAGTGAGTGATTCATCGCTCAAAACAAAGATTATCGGCTTCCTCAAGGTGGGGGAATACTACTGTAATTTAACATCGTGGGTGCACAGGCTAGCAAAAACCACAGGCATCGCAAACTTATAATATTGATGATATCTATCCACCTCTGACTTTTTATTGCGATAATTCCCAAGGGGGACGCGCTCTCCACTGGTCAGTTAAAGGGGGATAGATGACACTCAAGCGGTTAGTTTTATTTTTTGTGATGACGCCGATAGCAGTTCTGTTAGCAGTTTCGGCTTTATTCGGTAGTTGGCAAGAACCTCAATTTCAAAGTCGTTTGGAACTATACCAAACAAATATTGCTTTACAAGCTCAAGCTTGGCAATCAGAAGATAGCGGTGATGATAAACTCCAGACGATTCGAGAAGCAATACTTGGTGAGCAACCCCTAGAAAGCGCTACAAAGCAGTACCAGGAGGCGCGTCAATCAGTTCAAGCTAATTTAGACAAAGTTAACAATAAACTTGCACAATTACGCTCTCAAGCTGAAATAACTCCCACACCTCCGAAACCTCTACCGGACGCTCCTCCTACTATTAAAACCCCTAAACAGGGACAGCAACAGTTACAACAGTCTTTTAAACAATTACAAAAATTACTGGCTGAATTAGACCTGCGCTTGGGAATCTTACAGGCACAGCAAGGACAGACAGATACAGCCTTCAAGACTTGGAGCGAATTACAACAACGCTCAGATATTAATTCAGGGTTTTGGGAAACCGCCGCTGTATTGACTGGACTGTGGAGCAATCCTCCCCGTATCCTCCCAAATGCTCAAGAACCAATTCAAAAGAATTTAGAAGGTTGGTTTCGCTCTACTGCTTTGGTTAAGTTATACCAGCTCCAGCAACGACAAGATGCGTTATTAGCAATAAAAGCGGCACAACAAGAATATTCTGCTCAAGCAGTGGCGAAATTGGCAGTTATTGGCACTATTCCCACTTTGGCAGCTTTAATTGGTCTAATACTGCTGATTTTATTATTTGCTCAACGCTTGTTGAAAGGAAAAGCCTCGTTATTAGCTCAAAATGGTGATATTCCTTGGTCAACGCCTTGGGGTGGTGAAACGGTTTTGCAGGTTTTTATCGTCGGCTTTTTCTTCATGGGGCAAATTTTTGTGCCCTTAGTAATATCGTTGCTACCCATACCGCGTCCCATTGTGGATGTACGACTTCAGGCATTTTCTGTATTGGTTAGTTACTTCTTAGTAGCATTAGGTGCGCTGTTAGTACTGTATTTCTCTCTCAAGCGCTTTTTTCCACTACCAGAATTCTGGTTTCGCTTCCGTTTTCAAGATAACTGGTTTTTGTGGGGACTGGGAGGCTATTGCACGGCTTTACCTGTAGTTGTGGTAGTATCTTTGATTAATCAGCAGCTATGGCAAGGACAAGGTGGGAGTAATCCTTTGTTGCAACTAGCCCTAGAAAGCCAAGATGGTATCGCACTTGGTATATTTTTCTCCACTGCTGCGATCGCAGCTCCATTTTTTGAAGAAATCCTATTTCGCGGTTTTTTGCTACCCTCTCTAACTCGTTACTTACCCGTGTGGGGAGCAATTTTTATCAGTAGTTTGTTGTTTGCGATCGCTCATCTCAGCTTATCGGAAATTCTCCCCCTGACCGCATTGGGCATTGTGTTGGGAGTAGTTTACACGCGATCGCGCAATCTCCTCGCTCCTATGCTCCTCCACAGCCTTTGGAATAGTGGTACGCTATTAAGCTTATTTATTTTAGGTAGTAATTAATACTAGTAGACTACGGTTGCCAAAAATGAAAATATCTGATTTTATCACCATAGGTAGAGACAATTTACTAGTAATAATTGGTTACAAGCATAAAAACTAGCTGAAAACCCAATTACGATAATGGCAAAAGTAAATTAAAGAATGCTATTAACATAGACAACAAACTATCTAGTTAAGCATTTATTCTCATTCTGGTAGATTTTAGCCATTCTTCGAGATGTTAATTGTCTTCTTGAACCATTTTTAGCTGTCATGAATTGGAATACAATTCCGGTTTGCGCTCATGGAAGTGGGGATCGGTAACTAAAAAGTGGTTAGAAAGATATAGAAGATGCCTTTTGGGCTTCTAGATTCTCACTAGCCACGCAGTTGTCTTGCCATTGATGCGATGTCTACGAGGGCTACACCTACGTAAAAACATCCGGAAATAATACTGATGGACTTGTAAAAAGTGGTGTATGTAGCAGCTTTTGCTGATTATTTAAAATTTATTCTGCTCAAGATAAACGCCTGAGCTAAAAATCTGCAAAACTGCTGCACCAGGGTTTGCGATCATCAAATCCAGCAAAAGTCATCAAGGAGGGCCAGTTCGGCCTAAACTGCAAGGCATCTTGGCGTCTCCTCTAGAATAAAAGCGCGCTGATTTTAATTATTCATCTTGAGACTTACTCGGACTGAAAAAATTAAAAATCTATTTATTAAGCAAGTAAATGTATTTGCTTCCCTTACAATAAAGACTTTATTTTTATACTCACTTATCAAGGAGCAGCACTTATATGGCAAATCTCAACCCCAGTCACCCTACCAAACAACTTCTAGCTGGTTACTGTGGCATTATCCTGGGAGCGTTTGGGGTTCATAAGTTTATTCTAGGATACGCTTCGGAAGGCTTTATCATGTTAGTGATTTCTGTAGTTGGGGGTTCTTTTACCTACGGCATTGCTTTGTTAGTTATGCAACTTGTAGGTCTAATTGAAGGCATGATTTACTTAAATAAATCCCCAGAAGGATTTGTAAATACCTATTTTGTAAATAAGCAGGGCTGGTTCTAGTCCAAGAATAGCCTTCTTACTGGAAGCAGAGAATGATACCCGCTCCAAGCTTAGGATTGCAGCAAAAGCGCAGGGATAAAGGGTAGCAACCAAAGAAATATCCTTTTCCCTTTTTGCTTCACCCTTTACCTTTAGCAAAAGTTATATAGCACTTTTACCTTCTACATTTATTTTTATTAATATGCTCATTTTCAAACCTAAACAGCTTAACTGGGCAATGTTCTTCTTACTAGGCTTAGGATATTTCAATGTTATATCTCATTTAGAAATCAACTATTTCTTCAAAAACCTGATTGCGATCGCGCCAATACAGGTGGCAGCTATTATTTATGTCACTTATCGACGTTGGAACTGTCAACCCCCTGTAGGGGAATTAAAAATTAAAAATTAAAAATTAAAAACTCTATAGATAAATCTGGGGACTTGGAACGTTGAATTAAGTACAGCGATAGTCGTTCATGCTCAACGAAGTACGATAAATTAATAATTTTAATATGGTTGACATTGAGTCATAGTTCCATATTTAGCCTACGCTCGAATTAGAGACGCTTTTACTCAGGCGTTGAATTTCTGTAGCGAATCTAAACACAAGCCATGCAACTTGTCCCGAAAACTAAGCCAGCCCTAGAACTTGACCCAATCCTAGAGAAGATTATTCTAGATGTTGGGGGTATGAAGTGTGCTGGGTGTGTGAACGCAGTAGAGCGACAGCTGACCCAACATCCAGGTGTCAAGAATGCCTGTGTGAACCTAGCCACAGAGGTAGCAGTTGTAGAGTCAGAAATTGGTGCAATAGATGCAGATGAACTGGCACAGCGATTAACAGCCGTTGGATTCCCGACTCAACCCCGAAAAGCTAATGGCACACTAGGAGGCGAAATCTCGGCCTCACCAGATCCAGCAGAACGACAACGCCGAGAAATGCGTTCTTCTCTATGGCAGTTGGCGATCGCGGCGGTGTTGCTGATATTGTCAGGAAGTGGACATTTTGGTAATCTTGGTAGCTCAGTGCTGCCAGTTCTAAATAACATCTGGTTTCACTGTGGACTGGCGACAGTAGCGTTGTTAATTCCTGGTCGCCCGATTTTAGTAGATGGCTGGCTGGGCTGGCGGCGAAATGCGCCTAATATGAACACCTTGGTGGGATTGGGAACGCTGACAGCCTACATTGCTAGTTTAGTAGCGTTGCTTTTTCCCCAATTGGGTTGGGAATGCTTCTTTGACGAGCCAGTAATGATGCTGGGCTTTATTCTCTTAGGAAGGACATTAGAGCAACAAGCTAGAGGTCGCGCGGCGGCTGCATTTAGAAAATTACTAGCACTCCAGCCACTCTTAGCGCGATTAATTCCCAACCCAGAGAAAGCCGGAATGGGTTCTTCTAGTGTTGAGATTCCTGCTGAACAGGTGCGTGTCGGTGAATGCTTACAAGTGCTACCAGGCGATAAAATCCCCGTTGATGGTGAAGTGGTAGTTGGTCAAACAACGGTCGATGAGTCAATGCTAACTGGGGAAGCAGTGCCAGTAATCAAAAAACCAGGAGATATGGTGACAGGGGGGACGCTAAACCAGTCAGGAGTGATCGCTATTCGGGCAACCCGGATTGGAAGTGATACAACTCTAGCTCAAATTGTCGCCCTAGTAGAAGCCGCCCAAACCCGGAAAGCACCAGTACAAAAATTAGCAGATACGGTAGCTGGTTACTTTACCTATGGGGTACTGACAGCATCTGTTTTAACATTTGGATTTTGGTACTTTTTCGGTACTCACATTTGGACTGATATCACCATGTCTGGTGGCATGGAAATGATGAGCCACGCTCACCACTCTTCACTTCCAACTCCTCACTCAGCACTCCTAATCAGCTTAAAACTAGCGATCGCAGTTATGGTAGTCGCCTGTCCGTGTGCTTTGGGACTTGCCACACCAACAGCGATTCTGGTTGGAACTGCTATGGGCGCAGAAAGAGGTTTGTTAATTAAAGGTGGCGATGTTTTAGAAAAAGTACACCAGTTAAATACCGTAGTATTTGATAAAACTGGCACTCTCACCACAGGTAATCCCATAGTCACAGATTGTCTGCTAATTGAGGAAATGGGGAATGGTGAGTGGGGAATAGGGAGTAGTCAACCTCACTCACTACTCCCTACTCCCTACTCCTTAATCCAACTAGCAGCAGCTGTAGAAAGCGGTACTCACCATCCCCTAGCAAAAGCGATTCAACAAGAAGCACAGCGGCAACAGTTATCGATTCCAAAGGCTGTAGACTTTCACACGGAACCAGGACTAGGGGTATCTGCTGTGGTAGAGGGCACAGTTGTATTGTTGGGTAACTGGGAATGGTTAAGTTGGCACGGCATTGCCATTAACCAAACCGCACAACAGTTAGCACAGGATTTGGCAACAGATGGTAAAACAGTCGTTTGCGTCGCGATTGGGGGAACTTTAGCCGGACTAATTGGTGTTTCTGATACCCTTAGATCGGATGCTCGATCCACCGTAGATAAGTTGCGTCAGATGGGCTTACGGGTAATGTTGCTCAGTGGCGATCGCAAAGAAGCAGCTAGTGCCATAGCCAAACAACTAGGATTAGATAGCGCTGATGTAATTGCAGGTGTTCCTCCAGCTAAAAAAGCGGCGGCAATACAGTCTCTCCAGTTAGAAGGGACAAGAGGACAAGGGGGACAAAAAGACAAGGGGGCAAAGAAAACTCCCCACTCCCCACTCCCCACTCCCCACTCCCCACTCCCCACTCAGCACTCCCCACTCCCCACTCCCCACTCCCCACTCAGCACTCAGCACTCAGCACTCAGCACTCTCCACTCAGTTGTGGCAATGGTAGGAGATGGAATCAACGATGCTCCAGCTTTATCTCAAGCTGATGTAGGAATTGCTTTACATTCTGGGACAGATGTGGCGATGGAAACTGCTGAAATTATCTTAATGCGCGATCACCTAAACGATGTCGTCGAATCTATTCAGCTTAGTCGTGCCACCTTCAACAAAATCCGCCAAAATTTATTCTGGGCTTTTGCATATAATACACTTGGCATTCCTTTAGCAGCAGGTGTTTTATTTCCTAGTCTGGGTTTTGTGCTTAACCCATCTGGTGCTGCTGCATTAATGGCTTTTAGCTCTGTTAGTGTCGTTACCAACTCAATATTATTACGGCGATTCGCTCATCGCCTGTAAAATACTCCTTTACACGTCCAACTTGCCACCACAAATCTTGGTTATCAAAACACAATTCAGGAGTTAGTCTTCAGATTAAGAGACTTACCAAAGCTATCATAGCTACTGGAGTAGAACGGCCATGTTCTACTCTTTCAAGGTATTATGCAATTTTAAAGCTTATTCAGATTAGCACCACAAACTTATGGTGCGCAAAAATGCCAAGATACGATACTAAACAAAGCTTAATCAATTACAGTTCCACCGATTTGTCAATGGCAGCAGAAACCAATGAAAACCATCTACTGATTATTGAAGACGATCAAGGTCGCAAAGAATTTTCTCTGGAGCACCCCGTCTACTCTATTGGTAGAGACCGCGAATGTAATATCCGTTTGATGTCGCAGTTTGTCTCCCGCCGCCATGCCACATTAGTGAGATTGCCACGAGAGCATAATAGTCATAGCTACTATTACCGAATTGTAGATGGCGATGCCAAAGGTAAGCCTAGTTCCAATGGTTTGATGATTAATGGACGCAAGATACCAGCCCACGATCTCAGAAATGAAGACGAGATCGTTTTTGGACCTCAAGTACGTGCCATTTATTACCTTTTAAGAAACACTCAGCGTTTAGGACAAACGGATTCGAGCGAGTACGACATTACACTAATAAACCCCGGTATGGCCGAGGATTTAGAGGAGTAGGAGAGTGAATTATAACGATCAATTACAGTCTGGTACTCCCACGGTTTGAAGCCGTGGAAGTATCAATTCAATCACCAAAACTATCCTGCAATACTTTCAATCAAATGCCAATGGCGGCTACTTTCAATAGCTTGCTTGATTAACTCAAACATTTGTCGGCAGTAATTATCTAGGTGAATTGGTAGTTCTTCATTTTTAATCACAATACTCATCCGAGTTTCTGTTTCGGTAGATTTTGATTTGTCAATCAGTACTTCTACTGTTATTAATTTAGGAAAAGGAACATTTCCAGGAACCTCACGACCGATAATATATTCGGCTGTGTGATACTGAATATCCAACTGACAGTCCTGTAGAAGTTCTACAAGTAACGGCACCAGATGGTCACTAGGAACAGAAACAATAAATGAACAGGTATAGCGAGCCATAATAGCCCCAAGCCTTGCAACACTCCGTCCATCCTATAATACCGAAGTATCTAAATATAAAGTCATTAAAAAATCAAAGTTTTTGAGAGTAAGTACTACCAGATATACAGTCAGTGAAGAGGCAAAAGGCAGTGTTTCGACTACGCTCAACTGCCGCGTAGTCGAAACACTGCCTCCTGCGCTCTGACTTCTTTGGTAAGCTGAAAGTTTGATCAAAAACTTTACAATAAAGGTTTGGCTGAGGTAGAAAATGAAAGTCGCAATTACTGGGGCAACAGGATTTGTCGGTAGTCGTTTGGTACAACGATTACATGGGGAAGGTCATAAAATAGTAGTATTAACTCGGAATACCACTTTTGCTCAAAAGGTTTTTCCCTCTGAGGCTTTCCCTAATGTAGAAATTGTTGCCTATACACCAAATGCATCTGGTTCTTGGCAAAGTGTCATCGCTAGTTGTGATGGCGTAGTTAATTTGGCAGGAGAACCTATTGGTGAAGGGCGCTGGACACCAGAACGGAAACAAGAAATCCTCAATAGCCGAAAGTTAGGTACAGAAAAAATAGTTGAAGCAATAGCCAAGGCTAACCCTAAACCATCTGTGTTAATTAACGCTTCGGCTATTGGCTACTACGGCACCAGTGAAACGGCTACCTTTGATGAGACTAGTTTATCTGGTAACGATTTTCTTGCCCAAGTCTGCCAAGCCTGGGAAGCTGAGGCGAGAAAAGTAAAAGATGCTGGTGTGCGACTGGTAATTCTGCGTTTTGGGATTGTCTTGGGCAATGGTGGTGCTTTAGGTAAAATGATTCCGCCTTTCAAACTCTTTGCTGGCGGGCCTATTGGCAGTGGTCGGCAGTGGTTCTCATGGATTCACGTAGATGATCTAGTTAACCTGATTTTGCAAGCTTTAACTAAACCGGAAATAGAAGGCGTATATAATGCCACTGCTCCTAACCCAGTCCGAATGGCAGATTTAAGCCAAACTTTGGGACAAGTGATGAATCGACCTTCTTGGTTGCCTGTTCCTGCTTTTGCGATCGAAGCCCTTTTAGGAGACGGGGCGATAGTAGTTTTAAAAGGTCAGCAAGTTATCCCAAAACGCACTGTGCAAACAGGCTTTGAGTACAAATATCCTAATTTGCAACCGGCATTAACACAAATTCTTAATTAAAAGGGAGCAGGGGAGCAGGGGAGCAGGGGAGCAGGGGAGCAGGGGAGCAGGGGAAAGTTGTAGTAAGTTTTCCCCTATGCCCCATGCCTTATTTTTTGACTATTGATTAGAAAGAAATTTTTTGGAAACCCAACTGATAACACCGCTGAGAATTGCACCGCCCATGAGAATGCCAATTGCGGGGTTAAACAAGGGTTGCCACAGTTGGTGCCACAAATCCAAACCCAGGTTTACTCCTGCGGCATCACCGATCGCTGCGATCGCTAACCAGCCAAAGCCAAACAAAACCAAAAAAACATCTGCGACTAAAACCATGTTTAGCCAATTTAACAATTTATCTTTCATGATTGGAGTGGGTACTGGGCATTGGGCATGGGGAATGGGGCATGGGACATAGGGAATTGGGCATTGGGAAGAGACACCCTAGAGAGTTATTTCAATAAATTCTCCCTTCTCCTCGTTGTCCCTAACCCCCAGTTCCCAGTTCTCAGTCCCCATTTTTTACTTTTCAAACAGCCAATTTTTGACTTTTGTTAAACTCTGCCAATCTGGTTTTCTACTTAAACCGTCCTCAATACTATTTTTTATTTCATCACTCCATTCTTCGTTGACAAAAATCAACTGTTGTGCTATATCAATATGTTCTCGCAAGCCTTTTTGCTTTGTTTCCAGCATTGCTAAGGCAAGATTGATTCTAGCTTGGGGATCTTGTGGATTTAACTTGACTGCCTTCTGTCCGGCTTTGTAAGCCAAATTGGGTTTGTTATCGAGTAAATACAACCACGCTAAACAAACCCAAGCTGCACTAGTTTTAGGAGCGCGATCGCACACTTCTTTAAATACAGGGATTAAAGATTCTGCTGATTCTCCTGCTTTATAGCGTTCTAAACCTGTATCAAACAGGGATTCAACTGTATTAGTCATTGCTCATTAGTCATTGGTCATTAGTCATTAGTCATTAGTCATTAGCCATTGGTCATTTGCAAAATACAAATGACAAAGGACAAATGACAACTGACAATATTACACCCCAAATGACTTACCGCAACCACAAGTTTGATTAGCATTGGGGTTAGTGAATTGGAAACCACCGCCAATCATGGCATCGCTGTAATCGAGCATTAAACCGTAGAGATATAACAAACTCTTGCGATCGCTGACAATTTTGAAGCCATCATAATCAAAAACTTCATCATGAGGGGTTATTTTGCTGGTATCTTCAAAATCCATCATGTAAGACATCCCAGAACACCCACCCTGACGCACTCCTACCCGTAAGCACAAGTCTGTGCCTTGCTTGTCCCGGAGGGATTTAACCTGGTGCAATGCGGCTTCGCTCAACAGAATTCCACGTTGTTGAGCTTCAATTGCTTGTGTCATCTGCTTTTCAACTCCTTAATTAGTATAAGCGTTACCCTATATCGGCTTGTAATGCTTCTGGGTTGCTCTTGGTGTTTTTGTATTCATTCTAGCGGCTTAGATGTTGCTAGATACCAAATTGTAAACACTCCGTCAAAAGTAGCCAAAGATTTTTATTCTAGAATTGAGAGACTCAATGTGTTTATACATTCGATATTCTTAAAATTCCAGCCTTACGGCAGCAACAGAAGCAACAACCCTTCAGGTGCAGCCATAAAAATTTAATCCGAGGCTAGCTAGCCCCCAAAGTTTACTTCCAAATTGCTTCTTTTGATCTCTATGACAAGTTTTAATCGCTCTACCAGTCGTCGGTTGAAGAAATTAACTCAAATTCCTTCTGTATGGGAGGGCGATCGCCGTCCGTTGTCATCACCAAACCAACTGTCAGACTCAGAGGCAAAGGGAGAATGCATTCTTTGGGTAGATTACTCCCAAGGTGTTGTTCGCGGAATGGACGTGGTAGCTTCTGATACCGGCCCAGAAGCAATAGTTCGCACCTTAATGCAAGCAATGGAACATCCTCAAAGTCCGGCAAGGCCTGCTAGACCCCAAAGAATTGTAGTCAAAGACCGCGAGATCCAATTTTACCTGCGGGGAGTGCTGCAAGATTTGGATATTGCCATTGACTACGCACCAGAACTGCCTTTAATTGACGAACTATTTCGTGGATTTGCCGACATCCTCGATAGTCAAACCCCCGACTTACCCCCGCAGTATGCACAAATCTTGCGAGAGAAAGCATTTGCAATTTGGCAAGCAGCACCTTGGGAATTTTTGCAAGAACAGCAAATTTTGTCAATCGAGATTAATAAGTGGGATGTTGGCACACTCTATGCCTCAGTTATGGGAATGCTGGGAATGGAGTATGGAATTTTGTTTTATCGCTCAGAAGAGTCTTTAAAACAGTTTCGTGCCGCAGTTCTCACAGATGAAGAATCAACGGAGCATCTAGAAGAAGCGTTTCTCAAGCAAGATTGCTTGTTTCTCACTTTTGAGAGCGTTGACGAAACCGATGAAGATGACGATGAAGAAGATGATTTGGCGGATCTGCCATTATCAGAAATTGACCCTACTTTTGGTAATATCCACCCCTTAGAAGGACTACGGTCTGTTTTGTATGACGAAGAAGCATTGGTAATCTTGGTTGCGATCGAAAGCCTGAGCCGCTTTATTCGCGATCACCGTCGCCAACTTCATGAGGACATCTTCCCTACCCTCAGCCGTCGCTATCGCATTTCTCTACCGCAGTCGGAAGAATCAACTAAATCAGTGCCTGTGACAGTCTCTACCATGCCGCAGTTAGCAGCAGAATTAGAGGAAATGGCAGGCTTTGGTATTGATGACGAGGAGACTGACAACTTTGATTTCCAATCCTTACGAGATGACTTGATACCAGAAGATTCCTTCCTCAGCTTAGGTGTAGTGTCCTGGGAAATGTTGGATTCTCTGCGAAAGGGGGTCAGCTACCACCAGGCTAGTGAAATCAAACCAGTGGGTGATGGTTTGCCGGTGATTCTAATTCAAACTTCCCGGCCCAAGGCGAAGACTGTAATTGAAAGAATTGAAGCAGCAGGCGGATTGAGAGCAATTTGCTTTAATCCAGGTGCCGATCCCTTTGATGGCGATCGCTACGATCTGGGTTTATTGCAAACTCAAAATGGCGAATTGTTCCTATTCGGTGAATTTTTAGATGAAGATCCGATTCATGTCGAAGCCCGAAAAAAATGGAATCAACGCTGTAAAAATACTAAGGGCTACTGTGGCTTAATCATTGCCAAAGGACTAACGGGAGCCTCCCGTGGCAATCCTCAGTTAAAAGATATGATGGCTTTGTTTGAAGGGCGATCGCTTTCACCTAAAGATTTAGGTATTGGCACTCTCCAACTTATGCCCCAACTTAAATTTGAGTAATTGCATGAATAGCCGCAATCCTGAATTTCAAATTATCGGTATGAGAAATTAAGTTGATGTCTATTTGATTGATTAAAACTGCATTTAGAGGAGAAAATGAGAAGGCTTTGCCTTTTAACGTTTACCCCTCTTCTCTTTACCAACGGAGTGTTGATTCACCAGTGCTGAGTACTGTCTTACCCCATAGCGAAACGTGGGGATTGAAGTAAGGGCGCATCATTGACAGCAGATTTTAAGTTGGTGAGTTACACAAGTTAAGTCTGTTACCCAGATATAAAGCGTGTTTTACTCCTGAATTCAGAATTCTGAATTCAGGAGTAACTGTTTCAGGGAAGTAAAAAGGACTCAGAATTTTCACTTTTGTATATACCCCAATACAGTTGAGGATGAGCAACAAAACCCAGATGTATAGGGGTGATTTATCGCGTCTTGAAAGACCAATTGTCTACACCAATAACCTTTAACTAAACCCTACTGCTATATAACCCATCCCTGGTAGGCAGTCTTTTAAGTAGAGGTAGAGTGTTTCCAGTTCCACTCAGTCTTCGCCATCTGCGTACCAATCAGTATGCGGCACTTTTTCATGAATATTCATGTATATGTCAATACGAATACGCGACCAATCTTGAGAAGCTAACTTTACCTAAATTTCATGAAGTACCTATATTTTCATAGTTTTCTAGTTATTTTATCTAACTTTTTTAAGTATAAATAACTACAATAAACTAAAATTTTATCTCCAAAGACTGCTTGAATCAAAACTAACTGATGCGTTGAGATATTGGAATCTTTTTTTTAACAATTTTTTGAGTTTAGCCTCCTGTTATATATCAATATCATTAAGCAAAAGTTCAGATAATATGTTTTTCTTTGTAATTTTTTTATAAAGGCAAAAAAATAGCTTTGCTAGTGTCTAAATGAAGATTATTTAAAGTGCGTAAATAATAGCTATAATAAACACACTACCAAAAAAATTAAAATATACAATTCTTTTTATGGGTATACTTACCAGATAAAAATAGTTGTAACAAAAATTTTCTTGGCAGAAATTTATATCTTGGCTTAGAGATGAGGAAATTTTTTATGTCAAACTTATAACGCCCTACTTGGCTAAAAAGGATTTGTATAATCTCCAGATAGATGAAGACGAAAAATCGTAAAAATATTGCTACTTTCAAAGCAATCTATATCGATAGAAAGAAGATAAACAATATGCAATACTTTATTGCATTTTGACGATAATTTATTGTGAAAATATGAAACAAAACTAAAATATTCTCGGCAACAGTCAAATAACATCACATATATTTTGGACAAGTTAGTCTGTGTGAAATTACAGATGTTGCTGTCAAAAATTACCAAAACAATTGGCAATTTAAACTCAGTAGACTGAGCATTGTCCCTTTTTTTCTGGCTACTATATTGGCAATGAAAAGCAATCAGCTTGATCGAAGTAAACCAAAATTCATAACAGTTAAAGTAGCTCTGAAGTTCTTGGTTACAGTCTGGTTACATATGGGTGTTTCTTTTAAGCGATCGCTTATTTACCTACTTTCTAAGTCACTATTCACGCTCTATACACACCACTCCAACCCTCCTATAAACCAGCATTTCAGCATGATAATGATTCTGAAGCTTTATTTGTTGGTGTTCTAGCAGATATTCTCTCCAACTGGGTTTGACGAACTTAGTTAAGAGAGAAGGTCAAATGCTTTCAATGGAGAATAACTTTGGAAATCTTCATTGGTTCAACAGTAGGTATGTTGAATTCCTTTATAAAATTTCATTGTCAGGGTTTACTCATGCTGTTAGTAGGGTTATTATCTTCAAAAGCAACGATGTGCTATTTATGCTGTCACAATAGTAACAAATAAAGTGTAGTATTTTGATTTTTTTAGAAAATGATCAATCCTTTGACAAAACAAACATTCTTAATATTAATGGTATTACTTGTTTCGTGAGACAAACTCTGATAACCTTATCGGTTCCCTCTTTAATTTAGACTCTTTCGACCATCTAAATATACAGCAGATAGCATGATAATGACAAATAAAAAATGGGCAGTTAAACGCATAACAGTTAATCTCGCAACGCAGGAAGCGGAAAAACTAGAAAAATATTGCCAACAAACAGGTAGACCTGCAACTGATGTGATTCGTGAACTGATTAGAAGTTTGCCTGTCTCCGACGACGACAGTAAAGATGCAAACAACTAAGAAGTGACTTTCACAACTTATCGAGAAAACTGCTTTGCCACCAAAAAAATATCTCTGATACTTTTGAGAGCCCGCTGCTATGGACAAAAGTTTGTCTAGATGATACAGACGCGTTTTTATCGCGTCTGGTCATTTACCGGGACTAAAAGAAGTAATCAAAGAGTTTTTAGTATTGATATTGGCAAGCATTAATATGCTGCTGGAGTTGATATTAAGTAGCAAATTCCGACACCAACCCAGTTACAATCTGTAAAGAAACTGAAAAGGAACGACGGAATGCGTGTTGCAATTGTAGGTGCGGGACTGGCTGGGCTAGCAACCGCAGTAGATCTAGCTGATGCTGGTTGTGAAATAGAGATTTTCGAGTCTCGTCCGTTTGTCGGTGGTAAAGTTGGCAGTTGGGTTGATGGAGATGGCAACCATCTAGAAATGGGGTTGCATGTATTTTTCGGGTGCTACTACCAACTATTTGACTTAATGAAAAAAGTGGGGGTGTTAGAAAACTTACGCCTCAAGGAACATACCCACACTTTTATTAATAAAGGTGGGCGCACTGGTGCTTTAGATTTTCGTTTTATTACAGGTGCGCCTTTCAATGGGTTAAAGGCATTTTTCACTACTTCCCAACTATCGTTGCAGGATAAATTGCAAAATGCGATCGCTTTAGGTACTAGTCCGGTAGTTCGCGGATTGGTAGACTTTAATGGGGCGATGAAAACTATCCGCAATTTAGATAAAGTTAGCTTTGCCGATTGGTTCCGCAGTCATGGTGGAAGTAATGGCAGCATCAAGCGGATGTGGAACCCCATTGCTTACGCATTGGGATTTATTGATTGTGAAAATATGTCTGCCCGTTGTATGTTAACCATATTTCAGCTATTTGCAGCTAGAACTGAAGCTTCAGTTTTGCGAATGCTGGAAGGTTCTCCATCTGAATATTTACACAAACCAATTCTGGAATATCTGGAAGCTAGAGGCACCAAGGTTTATACGCGCCGACAAGTTCGGGAAATTGAGTTTACTGAGTCAGCTGAACAAACCCGTGTCACTGGTATAGTAGTTGCCCAAGGTGATGCAGTAGAAACTATCACCGCTGATGCTTACGTTTTTGCCTGTGATGTTCCAGGAATTCAACGCATCCTACCCCACGAGTGGCGTAAGTGGTCAGAATTTGACAATATTTACAAACTGGATGCAGTGCCAGTGGCTACAGTGCAGTTACGCTTTGATGGTTGGGTAACAGAACTGAACGATGGAGAGCAACGTAAACAGTTAAACCATGCGGCTGGAATCGATAATTTACTTTACACAGCCGATGCTGACTTTTCTTGTTTTGCCGATTTAGCGTTGACTAGCCCTGCTGATTATTATCGCCCAGGACAGGGGTCTTTATTACAGTTAGTGCTGACACCAGGAGATCCGTTTATTGCGCAAAGTAATGAAGCGATCGCACAGCATGTTCTCAAGCAAGTCCATGAACTGTTTCCTTCGTCGCGAGAGCTAAATATGACTTGGTACAGTGTGGTAAAGCTTGCTCAGTCTCTCTACCGAGAAGCGCCAGGGATGGATGCATACCGCCCCAACCAAAAAACACCAGTAGATAACTTCTTCCTTGCCGGGAGTTATACTCAGCAAGACTACATCGACAGCATGGAAGGTGCTACTATTTCTGGACGACGTGCGGCAAAAGTGATTTTGGAGAGTTTAAAGAAATAACGTAGACACGCAGTGGCTTGCCCCAGGCTACTCCAAAGGGTGCAAAGAACGCGATCGCAAAGCATCTCCTAGAGAAGGAAAAAGAGAAATGCCAGACTGGTTAGAGCATACTGTGCAGGTAGAAGTAGAGGCTCCCATAGATTTAGTATGGAGCCTCTGGTCTGATTTAGAGCAAATGCCCCGGTGGATGAAGTGGATTGATTCGGTGAAAATTCCGCCAGATAATCCAGATATATCTCTTTGGAAATTAAAAACTGGCAGTCTAGAATTTTCTTGGCAATCCCGAATTCTCAAAGTTATTCCTAACCAAATTATCCAATGGGAATCTGTTGATGGTTTGCCGAATCAGGGAGCGATTCGCTTTTACGATCGCCACAACAGTAGTATTGTGAAAATGACTATTTCCTATGCTATCCCCGGCATTCTTGGCAAAATTATGGATAACTTATTTTTGGGGCGGGTGGTTGAATCGACAATTCAAGCTGATTTGGAAAGGTTTAAAGAATACGCGCTGAATGTTAAAGCTAATTGATATAGATAGCAAAACCAGACAGTAGGAAACAAGGTGTAAAAGTTTCTTGCTGTCTGATGAGAACATTTGGATTTTTTAAGTGTTAGAGGAGGTGCAATAGCGCTATTTCTTAATGGAGCTTTTTTTATATTTATACGTAATCACCACCCTCTTCGCTAATAATTTCCCAATCGCTATCATTAGTTTCTATCCGACAAGCTGTTATGTAAAGTAACTCTAGATGGCCCCATTCATATAAGGGTTCCTTTGTTTTTATATTATCTTCTGACTTTTTTACAGCTTCTGTTAGTCTTTTGTTTGCTATATGTATTGCTATCTCATTAGCTTTTTCACTTAAAGACTCTTGAAAGTTTTCCGAATCTTGTATAGTAAATTCATCTTCATTTTTATCTATACCAAAATCGGTTGGATTATGTTCATTTTCGTTTAGCTGAACTTCAATTTCAACTTCAACTTCGATTATTTTTTTAATTGTTAATTTCTTTGTGAGCATAAATTTTTATTCCTTTATAAAATATTTTCAGTGAATTGACGACAAATTAAGTAAGCATTATTATGATTTGGAATATAAATATCTGTTAATCGGGTTTCAGACTCTTTGATGTCCAGCTAATTTCTAAAACTTTTAAAGCGGCATCTAATCTTGCTACTTTTTCCGGTGAATCTACTGTTTCAGATGAATTTATTACGTTATTCACGAAAATTGCAGCATCATTAGCTAGCTTAAGAAAGGCTAATTTTGCCTCAAGGTCGCCTTCGATTACTTTTTGTCTTTGCTCTGATGTCATGTAAATTACCTAGTTAACTAGATTTTTCATCACTTGGAATAAATGTGATGGCACATCATCATGATAGTAGGCGGTTACGCCATAGCCTAGTCACGTACTTGCAAATAAATATACAAATTATTTAGCAGCAAAAAACCAGTAAAAATACTTAACAATATATATTCAACTAAAATAACCTGCGAGCGCGCAAAGTGTGCAGCATTAGTTACCACCTACTAAAGTGCTTAAGCATAGCAGGGCGATATTACCAAGTTGGGTCGCTAAACAAATTAATCGTCAATTCATTGCGTGGTGGTACTCCGGTAATACAAGCGCGGATGATCTCTCCATCCTCTAATTCGACGGTGCAAGCGTGACAAGATCCCATGAGACAACCGGTGGGAATAAATACCCCAGCCCGGTCTGCTACATCTAAGAGGGCTTCTCCCACTTCGGCATCTACTGTGACATCATCTGGTAAAAAACGGACACGAACAATCATTAATATTACGCATTTAATAGAGTTGTCATTTGTCAGTTGTCCTTTGTCCTTTGTCCTTTGCAAATGACCAATTACCAATGACTAATGACATTTCAACGCATTTTAGCTTAAGACAAAAACAGACTTAAGTCTAAATGGCTTTCAACTTCTATGGCTAGAGAGTCCAAAATCTGCTCTCGCTGTTCCCGATAGTTAGCAACACCGGTAGGCAAAGATTTTAAACCCCGCTGTTGACGGAGGCGATTTAACCAAGCCCGTCGCCAAGGGCCATTGTCAAAAAGTCCGTGGAGGTAACTTCCCCATACTGATTGACAACTATCTACTAACCCTAAATTAATATCGTCAAATAGGGCATGGTAGGATTGGGGATCTATACCTTGCTGTTCAATGCGCGATCGCCCTTGGTGGATTTCAAAGCCATTTACTGGTAAACCTTGTTGGGGATAATTTGAGCTAACTTGGCGCTGGCGGGCGATTTTTTGTCCTGTAATAACAGTTCTGATTGGTAAAAGATTTAACCCTTGAAATCTGCCAGCTTGTCCCTCTATCCCCTCTGGATCGGCGATGATTTGACCGAGCATTTGATAGCCACCGCAGATACCTAAAACCGTTCCCCCAGAAGCAGCGTAGTTTTGGATAGCTTCTGCCATACCGCTTTTTTGCAACAGTAGCAAGTCAGCAATTGTGGTCTTTGTACCTGGGATAATCACGGCATCAGGATGTCCTAAATCTTGCTTAGGACTTAAGTATTTAATTGAAACTGTACTTTCTGATTCCAGTGGGTCAAAGTCGGTGAAATTGGCAATTCTTGGTAAGCGGATGACAGCAATGTTGAGGTCAGTTTGGGCTTTATTTGACGACGATTGACGTTCTAGCAAGTCAAGTGAATCCTCGGCTGGAAACATCTGTTGCAAGTAGGGTATAACACCGATAACGGGGATACCTGTGCGTTCTTCTAACCATTTTATCCCCGGATCTAAGAGCGATCGCTGCCCTCGAAACTTGTTAATTACTATACCTTTAATTAAGGCGCGTTCATCTGGTTCCAATAACTCTAAGGTTCCAACAACATGAGCAAAAGCACCACCCCGGTCAATGTCAACTACTAATATGGTTGGTGCATTTAAATGTTTTGCTACCCGCATATTAGTTAAGTCGCGGTGCTTGAGGTTAATTTCCGCTGGACTACCGGCACCTTCACAAACCAGCATGTCAAATTCTGTTCCTAAATGCTGTAGCGATTCTTCAATTGTCCGCCACCCCAGTTCAAAATATTGCTCGTAGTAATCTGAGGCACTCACTTTACCAACAGACCTACCTTTAATAATTACTTGGGAAGTCATATCTCCTTGGGGTTTGAGTAAAATGGGATTCATTTCTACCCAAGGCACGACTCCCGCAGCCCAAGCTTGCACTGCTTGAGCATAGCCAATTTCTCCACCACTGGCAGTAACATAAGCATTTAAAGCCATATTTTGACCTTTAAAGGGAGCCACTCGCCAACCACGCCGCGATAAAATGCGACAAATAGCTGTAGTTAAAAGTGATTTCCCTGCATGGGATGTTGTCCCCACTACCATAATTGATTTCATAGTTGCTATCACTTAGTTTTTCAAGATACAGATTTAATTTTTAGGAGCGAACAACAAGGGAGCAGCACTTCTCTACGAGACGCTGCGCAAACGGCTACGCAGTTTGACTGCGCTCACCGTAAACTCAGTGACCGAGGAGCAGAGGAGCAGTAAGTTTTTCCCCTCTGCCCCTTTGCTCCTCTGCACCTCTGCCTCTTGTACCCAATGCCCACTATAACCATCACAAATTGCAGTTGAATGGTTATGGTAAAGACTTCATGAATAGATGTGATGTTTCCGTGTATATTGTTCCCTTTGATTCCCTAATCCTAACTCTTGGATTTTTTATTCTAAAAAGGTATCCGTAACCAACGAATCACTGCATCATAGAAACGATCGCGCCATGAAGGAGTACGCCAATTTTTTTCCTGATACTGCTCCACTAACTGGCGTCCCAAGGGAGTGAGGCGAAAACTATCTGTAATTCCCTGACCATCGACCTCTCGGCGCAATACACCTACTTGAATCAACCAGCCCAAAGCGTCATCACAGGCTAATTCTGATAAAGGGCGTTTAGTATAGCCTTGCTTGAGTCCATTTTCCAGAGCGATCGCAGTTACTGATACACTCTGATCACCCATCACTTCAAATAAAGATACATTAAAAGGCGAACATACTAGCGATCGCTCGGCTCTTTCTACTGTGCTTTGAGGATAGACAAAAATATTTGGGTTTTGGGAATCAACAGCAGGCATCGTGTGTAGGTATAATTTTTTTTCTAATAAAGATTAATTTAATAATATATTTTTTCTTGTACCAAATACCTGATTTAACCAAAATTAGTTACCTAAAGTATAGTTATCCTATTTTTTAGTAATTATATTTAAACATTATAAATTAATGTAAAATTTCAAGTGCATCAACAATCTGAAACAGGAAAGGTTAATTATGCCTCTAGCAGTTGGTACGGATGCACCTGCATTTACCGCCAAAGATACAAACGGCAACACAGTCTCGCTATCTGATTTTGCCGGAAAGACGGTTGTTTTGTATTTTTACCCCAAAGATGACACGCCAGGCTGCACCAAACAAGCCTGTAGTTTTCGAGATGCCCAGTCTCAGTATCAAGGTAAAGATATTGTCATCTTGGGAGTCAGTGCAGATGATGAAGTCTCGCATCAAGCATTCACCCAAAAATATAATTTGAATTTTCCCCTACTGGCTGACAGCGACAAATCCCTCATCAAGGCTTTCGATGTGGATGGCGGCGGTTATGCCAAGCGCGTCACCTACGTAATTGACCCCAGCGGCAAAATTACTCATGTTGACGCTAATGTAAATACCAGCAACCATGCTAGCGATATTTTAGCTGCACTTGGGCTGTAGTTTTTTACCTGATAATTCAGGATTTTTTAAATAGTCTTAGCCCCAAGCTTCTAGAGGCTTGGGGTTTTTTGTTTGATTCAGTTACCTGATGGTGGTGTCACCAATGGCGGCGTAACTGATGGTTGTGTAACCGTTGGCAAACTGAGGGTTGGTTGCTGTTGTTGACCTTGAATTAGTTTTTGTTGCCTTGCTTTAAAGGCTGCTGCTGCTGAGTTTAGTTCTTCGTTCTGTTGGTTAGAATCCCAGTTGAGAGTCCCGAAATTTGCCCGATGAATCAGATCAAACATATTGAAATTGTCTGAGTTGGAACGGGCGAAAGGATCGGTGTTTTGATCTGTTGTACTATTACTGGGGAAAGTATCCGCTGGGCTGACTTGAGCGGAACTTGGTTGAGCCATGAGTAAGGAAGCAAAGCTAATTCCTGCTGCCGTAGCTACACAGAGTCTAGTAATTTGTAAAAATGGTTTTTTCATCGGTTTTGACCCTAAATAAAATTGATCTATTTTATCTTTTTAAGCAAGAGTCCGCCGCAGTTGGGGTTGAATACTCAGCAAGGCGACTAGGGCAAAGCCAAACAACACCAGTAATGCTCCCCCAAAGGTAACATTGCCCCAAGGAGCCTGCATCACTACACTATTTAGTTCCCAATTACTGTGGAAATAGAGATACCGAATTGGTTCGATCGCATAACTGAGAGGATTTAAGGTAGCTACAACCTGCAACCACTGAGGCATGAAGGATAGAGGTGCTAAAGCAGTACTAGCAAACAATAATGGTAGGTTAGTGACGAAAATCACTGCAATCAATTCAATGTGTCCGGGTAGAGCGAAAGCTAAACCGAGGGAGATGGCTGTTACACCCAAAGCTAAAAGTAAGACAATTAGAGCGATCGCACTTAAACCCGCTAAATCTGGAATTCCAGCCCCTAAGAATGCAGCTGCTGCAACAATTACGGCAGCTTGCAGCAAACTTTGGCTAATGATGAAGATTGCTGAGGCAAAGACAATGGAAAACCGCGATGCTAACGGTGCCACCAGCAAACGATTCAAAAAGCCGAACTCGCGATCAAACATCACTGGTAAACCAGCATTCAGCGCCCCAGCAAAAGCTGTGAACACAATGATCCCAGCAGCTAAAAATTGACCGTAATTTGTTGTATTGCCAAATATACCCTTAGGAGCATTTTGGAACAAAGCGCCAAATAGCACTAACCACATTACTGGCTGAATAATTCCAGCAATTAAGGATGAGGGACGGCGTTGCAACTGAATAAACAAGCGACGAGTTAAAGCCAACGTCTCTTGTACCAATTCACCGAAAAAGTTAGGTGCAGTATTAGCATCTGCTTGCGGCGATGCTAGCGGCTGCCAATTGATATCAGATTTAGGAGTAACACTCATAGCAATTTTGGATTTTGGATTTTGGATTTTAGATTGGGCACAAGAGGCAGTATGGAGGGGAAAGACTTACTGCTACTTCTCCCCTGCTTCCCTGCTCCCCTGCTCCCTACCTATCTCATATTCTGCTTCTTTTCAGCTTTGGGATCGCGGGTTGCGATGGCTGCGAGTTCTGCATCCAGTAAGGTGCGTCCTGTGGCAGCGAGATAAACGTCATCGAGACTGGGGCGAGATTGGGCGATGCCAAATATGGGCAAGCCAGCGGTATTCAGCGCTTGCTGTATGTTAATGAGAACATCATTCTGAGGTGTCACTACCAAGTTGAGTGAATTACCTTGAGCGCTGTTGATGATGACTTCTTGGACAAAGGGTAAAGGTTTCAGGAGGTTTTTAGCTTTTTCAGCTTCCTCAACGGGGGAAAACTCGCGGATTCGCAAGGTGATGCGATCGCCCCCTACTTGATCTTTCAATTGCGAAGGTGTACCACTTGCAATTACAACGCCGCGATCTATAATTGCCACGCGATCGGCTAAAGCGTCAATTTCTTCTAAGTAATGGCTGGTAATTACTACCGTCGTCCCAGAGGCGCGTAATTTTCTGAGAAAATCCCACACCACAAAACGGGTTTCTATATCAAGTCCTACAGTTGGCTCGTCCAACACCAAAACATCCGGTGCATGGAGCAATCCAGCAGCTAAGTCTAGACGCTTGCGTAAACCGCCAGAGTAGGTTCCTGTCTTTTTATTGGCGTATTCTTGCAAACCAAGTAAATCTAATACTGTCTCAATTCGCTGTTTAGCTGCTGCGCCTGGGAGGTGATAAAGTGCTGCTTGCAATTGCAACAATTCTCGTCCAGTTAGCACTTTATCTGGAGCGACTTCCTGAGCTACATAGCCTAGCTTTTGTCTTGCCACTCTCGGATTATCTAACACAGAGATGCCAGATACTTCGATTTTGCCAGCATCCGGTGTGGTCAGCGTACACAAAGCACGTAAGGTTGTAGTTTTCCCAGCACCATTAGGGCCAAGTAAACCAAAAATTTCTCCTGGTTCTACCTGAAAGGAAACATCCTGGACGGCAACCACTGTACCGTAACGTTTTTGCAGATTTTGAATTAAAACGGCGGGAGCCATGACAGCCGATCCCCAACTATACAAATCTCAATAAAGTCTATCCTTATTGTAGAAGGTAGAGAGTAAGGAAATAGCGCATGAGCGAAAATCTATAAATAAGTTCGCTTCATGCGCTATGCTGCCAAAAATTTTTAATTATTCTAAACAAGTTGCTTAATTGCGTTTGTAGCGAAACAAACCAAATACTACAGCAACTAATCCTAAACCTGAAAGATTTGCAGGCTCTGGAACCTGAATACGAGTGGGACGCTTAGGCGGATTGTAGTACTTTATTGGGACATCTGGCAGATCGCCATTAAATAGATAGTTGTGAGACTCGCCATTTCCTGTCAAAGAAGCTACTACTACATTGCCGTTAACTTGACCGTTATTGAAATTGAAATTAGCCAAAGGCGCAAGAATACTACCTTGGATGCCAATTCCACTAGCAGTTAGGTTAGTTGCTTCATAAAAGTTGTAGATTACTTTTTGTTTATCTGCGCCAATGATATTAAACCCAAAGTTTTGTAGTGACACATCCTTACCGCTGATATTGACAACGATAGTTGAATTTGCGTCCCCTTTAATTTCAAAATAGTTTGTCTTAGAGACAGATGAGCCTGCAAGATTAAAAACATTAAAAGCAGTACCACTGCCACTAAGGTTAATAGCACCCCAAGGTTGAACGGTTGTGTTACCAGTAGGAGTTAAGGTTGCCAAATATTCAGATAGCCCTCGCAGTTGTTTCCCTGCTTCATTGAAGTTGATGGGATTACCCTGGCTGAGAGTTCCTTGGGGAAATCCCACATTGCTGGATACATCGGCACTGCCGCCATAGACAGCATTACCGTGGTAGACTTGACCGTTGCTTAAAGTTAAATTCTGTCCAGCGACTACTACGTTGCCGCTATTACCAGAAAGTCTGCTTCCAAGTCCGCCGACGAAATTTATGTTACCGCCAGCAGCAACTTTTCCTTCGATATCTGTATATTTTTGAGATATATCTCCCAAAACAAATACATTGTAATTAGAGGCAGCGCCTAACTCAATTGCATTCGCTCTTGCTGAGAAACCCAGCGCTAGAGTGACTACAATTGGAACTGTTACTAACCCCCAAATATAATAGGTTTTTGATTTCATCTTCTAGTTTAGGAATCATCAAAACGATCCTATGGGTATAAATTAAAGATTGCACTAGTTTACTAGCTATTTTTATTGAAGTTTCACATTAGTATAACTACTGTATACTTTTCTCCAAATTATCTGCTTAACCGCATATTTACTGTTTACCGCATGAATTAAATTTTTATCAACAATAATTATAGGAGTTAGGAGTTAGGACGTTATTTCAAAACTTTCAAAGTTTTCAGGCTAGTGTGATTGTAACCACTGATAAATACCCCCATTACCTGGATGTGTTGCAGGTAATTAAGAATGGATTTCGTGATGACTTCTCCCGGCATTAACAAGGGAATTCATGGAGGATAGGAACCTTGATTGTAGAAGGTGGAGAGCAGAGTTGATTTGAGTTTAAAGTTGCTCGCTCGAGGAAGTAAACAATAGGCAGAGGGAGAATAGGGGAGCAAAAAGAATCTTTTTCCTTTGCTGCTTTTTAGCAGGATTGGTAATTGAGCAAAACCTAAAAATTACCCATTTCTAAATTCCAGTTAACATCATAGACCGCTTTATCGACTAGGGCGGATATATCCTTCTGCTTCCAATTTTTTTAAGGCTCTTTCGACTGCTACTTTTCCATATCTTATACCAATAGCAGTAGATTCCTGAGTGATTTGGGGAATAACGGTAATTGTTTTTTGTCCTAAAGGTGTCTGATAAAATGCAATAATTTGTTTGATTTCCTCATTAGTAAAGTATTTATTATAAATAGGAATAATCTCATTGACAATATCATCTATCTTGAGTTCAGCAGCAAAAGTATCCCAAAATTTTTGAGGAACTTGAGGGTATTCGGACTTGAAATTATTTAATAGTTGAGTGATGATCTGTGTAGAAAGATTTTTCGTACCAGTTATCTCTAACAATTTCTTGATATTATTAGTTTTTTCTATTTCTTGAGCATTACTACTTGGTGCAATAGTAATAGTTGGACTTTGAGCAAAAGCAGCTTTATTGAAGGTCGTTACTAAGGAAAGTACAATTGCTGCTGCGAACAAAAAATTTATCTTCATTGATTTAAATTTATTTTTAAGAGAGGATTATTTAGGTAAGTTTGACAAACGATGAACCATTGTGAGTAATGGTCTGAAATTATTATCCTTAAATTTACCATATAAGTCATTCTTTTACTACCTTTAGGGTGCGGAAACTACTATCAGCACAACCACCGATCGATCCTCCCATCGCCTGGATTTGTTGCAGATAGTCAAGGACGGGTTTGGTGATGACTTCTCCCGGCATTAACACAGGAATTCCTGGGGGATAGGGACAGACGATTTCGGCACAGATGCGTTTATTGATCTTTGTCAAAGGTAGTATTTCACTAATAGCAAAAAAGGCTTCACGGGGAGAAAGTTGTAAAGCATAATCTAGGGTTCTGTCTAGATTTAGCCAAACTTGGTTTTTAACAGTCAAGTTGCTTCGGCAATATTCTTTGGCGAGGGTGGTGAAACCTTGGACTAATTGTTCAATATCGGCTGGGGTGTTGCCCAAACTAATGATAAAGGTGAGATGTTGCAGTGAGGCGAATTCAGCAGTGACACCTAATTTTTCATCGAGAATTTCATCTGCTTCAAATCCGGTTAAACCTAAACCAGAAACAGTGACAGTTAGTCGCGTTTTGTCTAAAGTTACAAAGCCGGAAGATCCCCCCAACCCCCCTTTTAAAGGGGGGCTTAAAACTGATAATCCAGGAATTTGACTGATTTTTGTTCTAGCTTCATCAGCAAGTTGCAAAGTGCGAGACATCAGCATTTTTCCGTGGAGTGCCATTTGCTGACGCGCTGCATCTAAAGAAGCTAAAAGTAAATAACTAGGACTGGTAGATTGTAAGAGTTGTAAAGCCTTACTGATGCGATCGCAATCTATCCTATTACCTTGGACGTGCAGCATCGATGCCTGTGTCATTGCACCGAGTACTTTGTGAATGGATTGTACAGTTAAATCTGCACCTGCGGCTAAAGCTGGAGTGGGTAATTCGGGATGAAAGCCAAAGTGTGCGCCGTGTGCCTCATCTACGAGTAGAGGGATATTATATTGATGTGTAATATTGGCGATCGCACTTAAATCTCCGCAAACGCCGTAATATGTTGGGTAAACTGTCAACACTGCTTTGGCGTCTGGATGCTGTTGGAGTGCAGATTCTACAGCATTGGGCGTGATGCTGTAGGCAATATCTAAAACTGGATCGTATTCAGGATTGAGAAAAACAGGTATTGCACCGGAGAGAATTAAACCAGCGATCGCCGAAGAATGCACATTGCGAGGCAAAATAATTTTATCGCCTGTACCACAGGTAGCGAGAATTGCCGCTTCAATCCCACAGGTAGAACCATTGACAAGGAACCATGTTTGCGAAGCACCATAAGCCTCAGCCGCCAGTTGTTGGGCTTCTTGAATAACGCCTTGCGGTGCAAAGAGATTATCTAAATCTGCTAATTCGGTTAAATCAGCGCGAAAGACAGCTTTACCAAGTAAATCAGCCAAGGGTTGAGGAATTCCCTCACCTTGTTTATGTCCTGGAGTGTAAAAAGGCGCATGAGGTCTTGCTGAATTGGCTTTTAAGGCATCTAATAAGGGTATTTGATTTTGATTGAGCATTTAAATAAAACAAAGCGTTAATAATAAAAGTTGAAATCTGTTAAGGCATATTCATAAAATAATTAGCTTCTTACTGCACGCTCTCTCACCCATTGTTTTAACAGAGGAATTTCAAAATCATATCCTCCATTGATTTTGTGTAAAATATGATAACGCAACAAGCGGGTTAATACCTTTTCAGCAATTTCAGTAGTTATAGGTAATAAAATATCTGTCTTGGCAACTTGTAATAATAATTCTTGACCAATTACCATTTCTTCTGGTGTAGTTCCTGTAAATTCTGTCCAAATATTTGTAAAATAAGGCTGACCGGAAATAAATGCGTCATTAATAGAAGCTTGCAAGAGTTTAGTAGAAATAAAATTAGTATGGTTCAAGTTAGCTTGATTGACCATTGATGCACCCAATAATTGTAGGCAGTAAGGGTGACAATTGGTAAGCATTAATACTTCCTCTACAATCCCTGGAGCGTAAAGCAGTGCAAAAGCTGGATCTGGATTAAGCAATAATTCCTCGGCTTCGTTATGTTCAAGATAAAGCATTTCTATCGGGATAACGCTGATAAAATAGTTACTCCAATTTGGGCCTAATTCCTCTAAAGTTTGTACCCCAGAAAAGAGAAAACCGAGTTGTTCATAATGTTGAATTAAATGGCGCAGTTCGTCAAATAAACGTAAAGTTATCTGTCCCTTTTGGATAGCAGTACCGATTTTTTCAAATTCATCAAGGTTGAGAAGGATTCGCCGTTCTCCGATTTGGGCAAGTGCTTCATCCAACCAATCTTCTAAGGTGGTATGGGAACTAGCTTGAAAATCGGTGCGTTTAGGAATGTTTGGTAATTTAACGCCTTGACTTTTGCAGTCTTTATGAATTGCACGGACTAAGCCAAAGCAAAAGTCAGATTCGCTGGTGGTAATGGCGGAACTTTGCATATCCACAAATACGGGGAGGATATCACTGGGAAGTAGGCGGGGAAAGTTATACAAAAAGGAAGTTTTACCACAGCGACGGGGGCCATGCAGCACAAGGGTAGGTCGGTCACGGTCTAAAACTCGACGGACAATTTCATTGGCAAATCTCTGACGACCTTTAAATAAGTTTTTTTGGTCAAGTCGCACCGGATTTCCATATTGGAACGGGTTGATTAGTTCGCCTTGAGAGAGTTTACGTTGTTCATTTTGTTCCAGTTCAATAACCCTTTGCCAATGTTCCAGTACAGGTGTCCAGCGTTTGATGGCTTCGTCTTTAAGTCCAAGAGAGGGTAATTGGAGTTGTAATCTAACAAGCTTATTATTAATTTTTTCTAATCCTCGTTCTCGTAGGTGTATATTTTTATTTTCAAGTGCAGATTGAATATCTTGAATAATAGTTTTCAAGCGAGGAAGAAGGATAGAAAGTTCGGGTTTAACCTTTGGTAAAGGTATTTCTGGAGTAGGGGTGTCGCTGTCAGAATCGAGGTGATAGAAGGGGAAAATCAGGAAGGGTAATATAGGATGGTCGGAGTTGGCAGTAAATATTAGTTCTGAAATACTTTGAATTTGCTGGAGTTGGTCGGCGACGATTTGTGGTAAAGCGTTTTTCAGGGTTATTTGAAATCCTGGTAAGGAGAAAGTTTGGGTGTATTGAAAGATTGTTAAGGCTTGTTGAGGTCTTTCACAAAATTCAGAAACAAGAAGTTGAGCGTGATTCGGTAAAGGTATCCAGAGCAGTTCGCTAGTGTAAGGAGGTAATTGAGGTAATTGAAAAAATATTTTTGCTGTTTGGGCACGTAACCGCCTAATTGTTGAATCTGAAAATCTGAAAAATTTTAGTAAATAATGAGGAAATATATAATAACTACCTAAAGAGATAAAGTAATAATCAGGAAATATTCTGTAATAGCTGACTAATGTTACAGGGATAATTAATGCTGAACGCCATCCTAAATTTTGGGCAGAAAGAGTTATTAAAATCACTGTAATGGTGATAAAAACTCTGTGGTCTTTTGCTGGTGCAAGAGCAAAAGCGATTAAACTTGCAACAATCGAAAACCAAATAAGCGGTAAAGTAGCAACTCCCGCGACGACGACCGCGACGACGACCGCGACGACGACCGCGACGACGACCGCGATGACGACCACCACTCCGACCGCCACTCCGACTGCGACTCCGACCGCCACTCCTTCCGCCACTCCGACCGCGACGACGACCGCCACTCTGACCGCCACTCTGACCGCCATTCTGACCGTCATTCTGACCGCGACGACGAACGCCACGACGAACGCCACAACAAACGCTGCTCCGACCGCGACAACTTCCGCGACAACTCCCGCCACTCCTTCCGCGACGACGACCGCGACGGCGAACGCCACTCCTCCCGCCACTCCTCCCGCTACTCCGACCGCATTATCACTCTTTGTTATAATACTTTCTCTTAATACAAATAGGAGAAAGCCTGTCATTCCACTTACTAACAATAGAAACAACCAGTTTTGACTTGCTAACAACGCTCCTAACATTACACTGATTGTTCCTCCCACCACCATCACATTACGAGCAAAGGAAAGATGTTCTTTTTTTAACAGTTGCAATATTAACCAAATAGTTAATGATATAGATACTCCAAAAACTGCAAAACCTATCCCTATTTGAGGTAAAGGAGGTAAAACTTTAATAGCTTTTATTAGGCCCTTTAACCAGCTATCAGGCTGATTTAATACAACTATCAACCACAATAAAGGGATAAATAGTCCTAAATGCAAAAATAAAACTCCTGTCGTATAAGCAATTAACATTACACAAGGTAACTGTAACCAATCTAATAATTGATTACACTCAATCAATCTTAAAATAAGAGGGATATTAGAAATAAATAATAGTAATAGATACTGACTACGAAATCGCAAATTTTCAAAAAATAAAATCTCCAAAAGACTTGTGTCTTGTCTGCGTCCATCTTTTTCTTCTTGAGGCAACCATTCATTCATTCGTTGCTGAAGTCTTGAAGGACAAAACATTGCCCACCAAAATAGTTCCCAAGTTTCTCGCAAAAACAGCAACATTATTTATATTTAATATTTGAATCTTTGGCTTCTTGTTTTATCTTTGACCTTTCACAACCTCTGCAAAAAAACTGCTAAATAAACCTCCATTCTTTCGTAATAACCCATGACGCTGAAGCCTATCTACAATTGCCGGATCAGCAATAGGCAAATTCCTCTCTCCCAACTCATAACGCAATGCTAAACGTTCACCTTTAGTTAAATCTTTCCAAAGTTCTTCAAAACGAGGCTTTGCTTGAAAATTAAACTCATTTTTAGCTATTTCTTGATTCTTATTTTGCCACAACATCGCCCCCGCCATCTGCACATAATAGGGCAACCCTCCTGTTAACTCATCCACCCATTGTAATACCGCAGAATTAGGCAGAAATTCTTTCTGTCCTTTCTGGATGATACTTCGCCAAGCTTCCTCCTCTAATGCCCCTATAATAGTCATACTGAAAATATTGGCAAAGGGAGAACCCAGACTCAAAGTTTCGTAAACTTCATTAAGAGGGCGTTTGCTGGCAATTACCATTGTTAATAAACCCGCAGAAGCCTTAGAACGCCAATCTTCTCCCCAATCCTGAAACAATTCCAATCTATCTTTTTTACTAGCAATGGCTTCAAACTCATCCAATAAAATAATTAAACGATACCCTTCATCTACTAAGACCTGTAAGCCATCTTCTACTGCAAAGCCATCTTCATTATCTTCCTTTGACCAAGGAAAATTCCCTGTTAGTTTGTGAATCCCTCGCCTTAAGCCTTCAATAATCCCCTCTGGAGTATGAAAATTCTTACTCGTTAAATCTAAGAAAACAACTAAAGGCTTTTGTTCTGGCGAGCAAAATTCGCTGATTCTTTCTCTGATATATCGCAATAGAGAGGTTTTTCCATTGCGCCGCAAGCCTACCAAATTGACACATTGAGGGCTAATAGCGCCAATGCGGTTTTTAATTTCTAAAATCTCTTTTCTCCGTCCGTAAAAACGTTCTGGAGGAACAGGAAGACCATATTCAAATGGATTATCACCTTTGGGCTTTGACTGATGAAATTGTTTATTAAGTGAGCCAATTTCGGGAAACTGTTGCACAATAACTTTAGCCGAAACTGCCCGCCCACCTAAATCGTTACTCTCATCACGGGAAAGATGTACAATTCCACAAACTTTACCTGTTAGTAAATTTAGCAAAGGCGAGCCACTAAAGCCTGAGATAACTTGCCCTTGCTTTAACTTATAGAGAATAATATCCTGTTTAAAACCTATTCCTTCATATTTAAAGCTTGCTGAATCTCCCTGCGAATAATCAACTTCGCTATTCTTGGGATAACCGAAAATATATAAATCATCGTTGAGATTGGGTTCTGTGTCATCCAATTCAACACAGGGATGATCTAAACAATCCTCGTCCAGTTGTAAAAGCGCTAAATCAAGGGGATATTTGTATAATTGCGTAACTTTAGCTGTGTAATTCTGGTTTCCTGCTTTCCAGAATACTTGCACAGGGTTATCTTTTGCAGATTCGACTACATGGGCGCAGGTGAGAATCCAATTCGGTGCAACAAAAAAACCTGTTCCCTGACTACTGGCAACATTTAAACGCACTGTACAGCGTTGTAAATCGTCTTCGTTACCCATTAATTGCTCTTACCTAGCATCTTTGTAAAAAGATTACCACAACTGTAAAACAATCAACTGTTATTTATTCCATTCCATCGTAATTTCTAGGTTAGCTGTGCCTGTTCCTTTCACAATTAAAGCGGTTAGTTGTCCTGACTTAACTCCAATTTGTAAACCAAGTTTGACACTAAATTTATCTGGTTTAACTGTCTCGCTAATATCTTTTAATGTAACTGCGACATTTTCAGCAATGGATTTAATAATTTCTGTCGCTTGTTTAAAGACTCTGGTTTCAGCAGAAACAGGTTGTTCCCCTATAGGCGTAACCTCTACTTTAATTATTTTGCCGTCAGAAAGTTCAAAGGAAATAATTTTGGTTTTATCTGCCATACTTTATTTTTTATGTTAATTTTTAGTGCAAGGATATTCCTAAATAATGGAAAGAAAGTATATGGTATTGTTACATTTTTCGGACGCGATTAATTTGAGTATAATAACGATTATTAATATACTACACGTTACTTTGATCGTTTCATTTTTTGAAATGTTTCAGAACTTTATAAGCAGTAATTACAGCCTAAGTATTTTATATAGCGGTTCTCGGTTGAGTTAGGTACAATAACCCCCACCCCCAACTCCTCTCGAAAGGCAAAGCTGTTTCATTCGCTCAAAGGCTCAAAAAATACTTGTGTTCTGAACAAAAGTCCTTGTGTTCTGAACGAAAGTCTTTGTGTTCTGAACAAAAGTCCTTGTGTTATGAACGAAAGTCCTTGTGTTATGAACGAAAGTCCTCGTGTTCTGGACGAAAGTCCTCGTGTTCTGGACGAAAGTCCTCGTGTTCTGAACGAAAGTCCTCGTGTTCTGGACGAAAGTCCTCGTGTTCTGAACGAAAGTCCTCGTGTGTACACCATAGACCAGAGAAAGAAGAGACTCGTTACGCAGAATGCTATGCCTGCGTTAAAATCCGTAAGTCCTGCATGGCTGACTAGATGAGGCCCTATCATCAAATCCCAATTTTCGAGTGTGGTGAACCGATAATAGCGATTCCTTTAGAATTGTTTGCGGTGGAATCTCCCCATCCTTATGAAAAATTAGGTGCGCCTTATGGCGATCGCTCCCCCTATTATCTCCGTCAAAGCGTTATCAAAAATTTGATCCAAGCGCAAAATTATCTTAATGTTCTGCATCCTAACTGGCGTATCCAAATTTTTGATGCCTATCGCCCGATCGCAGTTCAGCAGTTTATGGTAGATTACAGCTTCGCCCAAGCAGTGCGGGATAGAGGACTGACTGAGGTGGAGTTATCACCAAACCAACGCCAAGAAGTTTGGGAAGCAGTTTATGCAATATGGGCTGCACCAAGTTTGGATGAAAAAACTCCGCCTCCTCATAGTACTGGTGGGGCGGTAGATGTAACGCTGGTAGATGATGCAGGGCAAATAGTGAATATGGGTTCGCCGATTGATGAAATGTCAGAGCGATCGCATCCCGATTATTATGCCAATAGCGATCGCTCAGAAACGCAAAAGTATCATGTTCATCGTCAACTATTGCGAGATGTAATGTTAAAAGCCGGCTTTCAACGCAATCCTAGAGAATGGTGGCATTTTTCTGTTGGCGATCAAATGTGGGCTTGGCTGAATAATCAATCTAATCCAGCCAATCCTGTCACAGCACGTTATGGGCGTCTTCCATAGATTCATTATGCATCTAGAGGATTCAACTCTTTTAACTCGTCGGTAGTGTAAGTACCAATGGGAGTCCAAACTAGATAAGGAAGGAGTAACAGCGCCGCCATGAGAGAAATCGGTAAAACGCAGATTGCCAAGACAACGCCTGAAATCAAACCGATTAGCCCAAGAACTTCCCCAACTTTGAGACTGCGAAACCTCAACATTGTAGGGATGTAGGCAACGGTGATAATTTCCACCAAGAGGTACAAAGCCATTAGTAGCCAAGTAATTAGGCTTCCGGGATTTTTTTCCCAGACAACATAAGCTGAAGCTGCACCGCAAATAAAAATCACAGTCCAAATAATTGGAATCAACGGCTCAAAAACTAGCCAACGAGGGCGACTTAAGTTTGCAAACCATTTAACATCACGTGGCGTGATGAAGAAACTACCAAGGGCGACGAAAAAAGTTACAGCCCCGATTATTATCCAAGATGGAATCATAATGCACTCCTGGTTGTGTATTTTGTCAAGTCATACACTGCAAGTTTGACAATTTAGGCTAGATGTTTAATCATTCCCTGGTGCGAATCTTAGGCATCTTGAGGATTGAGACGGATCATCTGCCAAGTGGTATAAGTACCAATGGGACTCCACAGCAAATAAGGAACTAATAGCAATGCTGCCCAACCAGAAATACTTAAAACTGCAAGTATCAATAAAGCACTAATTATAAAACCTGTGCCACCAAGAATTGTGCCCACTTTTAGACTACGAAGCTTAAACATTACAGGCGTATAGGCAATAGTAACTATTTCTAATAGCAGATATAAACCCATAATTAACCAGGTTGAGGTGCTTCCTGGGTCTTTTTCCCAGACAATATAAGCTGACCAAGCACCGCAAATAAATATTACAGTCCAAATAATCGGAATTGCGCCCTCAAAAGTTAGCCATCTCGGTCGTTGTAAACGCTTGAACCATTGGCGATCGCTAGGTGTAATCACGTTCGCGGCTAAAGCAACCAAGAAAGCCACGCCCCCAATCACCATCCAAGATTTAATCATGCCCGTTAGTCCTTTATAAGCGCTATTTATCGCTTAATATCACTCTTTATAGTGTGATTTTGTCAATTTAATTGCTAATTACTCATCATCCCTGAGTTTGAAACCTTCACATCGTTTGGCAGGATTTTCAATTATGGGAATTGGGCATCGCTATCGCTTTGGAGGCGTTGGCGTAGCCCGCCGTAGGCATCGCTTTATGTAAAAACTCTATTTTTTTTGGTGAGAATCAATTCCAGCCGACGGACATGATTAGTGTGATCTTATGTGAATGGCAGAGCCTTTATCAACCATTGCAACAGGAGTAGTAGTAGCATTTGGAACAGCAGCAGCTACAGCAGCAGGTCAAAAAGTTGGTGAGTATGGAGCTGAAAAAGCAATTGAAGCTTGGGAAGAAGGTTGGGAAAGACACGATGAGGCTGTCGGCGCTATGTTTTGTTCATCCAACTATGAGCTAGAAGAGGCAGAAGGGTAAAACTCTTTAAACCTATGTAATTGTTAGTGAACGGAGTTATAGATGTATCTATACTCCGTTTTATTCTTGAGTAATTGGTAGCCTACTATAAAGTGTTATCCACATCTCTTGAATCCTCATGCTGTTCCTCAATTTCCAAATCCAGAGCAAACATCAAAGCTTGTTTGATTTTGAGTAATGTTTCATCTGGCAGTTCGCCCAGTTTACGCTCCAGTCTTGCAGCAGGAATTGAACCTAGACCTTGAAGATTAGCAACAGAGCCTTGTCGTAAAAAATGCAATGCAGGCAGTTCAACTTCGTATGCGCTACCCCGATTTTGCGTAGTTACTGGTACATAGAGAACTAAAGCGCGGGGTGGAGTGGGATCATAGCGAGACACAACGACCACAGGACGCGTCTTGGCTGCAAGTCCTAAATCGACCAGCCAGACTTCACCAGGTTTCAGGTTCATCAATCAAATCCAATACTTCTTGTTCAACCACTCTGGAACGAAGAATATCTAGAGCATCCTGGTCTGCCAGTTCAATAATCTCTACAAGGCATTGCCGCACTTGTCGAGCAATGTCAGGTTGCCATTGACGTAGTTTTGTGTCGAGTTCTTGGACTAAAGCATCCATTTCAAGTTTCCATAATTAAGATATCGTATTTGCTTCTATGTTAAGGTATCTGCCAGCAGGCTAGCGTTGGTCATGATGCAGTTTTGTCAGTTAGCGATCGCACTTTGCAAGGGGACAATGGCATATATGCTGAGATTTCCAAGACAACCAGAGCTAGGTTCAGAAGGTAGTCTGTCGCAGACAAGCTTATATGACATTCAGATCGCGTGTTGTTCATAGCGACCCCGATATATTGGGGGAACTCCTATTTTTATAGATACTCGTGTGCCGATAAAAACCTTGCTCAATTATCTGAAAGCAGGTGACTCACTGGATGAGTTTCTAGATCACTTTCCTAGTGTCAGCCGTAAGCAAGCGATCGCTCTATGCAATAACTCTATTCTTTTTGATGATGAAATCTAATTCCTAAAAAGATGTCGTAAACAAACTCAAAAAAGTCCTTTTTTTGCAACAATCCTGAAGTTTGATAACATCCTTTTTCATCTAACAAGGGCTTCATCACATAATACGCAGGCTGGTAATTATACCAAGGAATAGAAGGCCACAAATGATGAATTAAGTGATAATTCTGCCCCATAATCAGGATATTGAGAATCGGGTTAGGATAGACGCGAGCATTTTTCCAGCGATCGCGCTCGGCAAAAGGACGATGGGGCAAATAGTCAAAAAATAGTCCTAGTGCTATGCCCACCACAAAAGCTGGTATAAACCAAAAATTGAGAATGTAACCCAAAAAGTGGTATTGCACTGAGATATAAACAATTACCCCGATAATTAAGCGGCTGATGAACCATTCTAATAGCTCATATTTACGCCACAGTCGCCGTTGAAAGAAAAACACCTCGTGGTACAAAAACCGCACTGCAATCAGCCACAGTGGCCCACCCGTAGAGACATAATGATCTGGGTCGTCTTTAGGATGATTAACATGTCCATGATGCTGTAAATGCACCCGCGTAAATACCGGAAACGCAAAAGCTAGCATCAACGCACTGCCATGCCCTAACATCGCATTCATCACCCGGTTGCGATGGGCAGATTGGTGACAGGCATCATGAATTACTGTTCCGGCACAATGCAAGGCAATCGTGTTAACGCAAAAACATAGCCAGTGAGGCCATTCCCAAAGCCAGTAACCAAAGTTGGATAACACCAGCATGGATACAGCTACAGAAAACAACAGCAGCGTCGGATTAAAATCACCAGGAGGCGCTAAAAATTCCTTGGGTGGGATTGTCAGTGGCTTTTGTGCCTCCGATGCGATCATCTCTAACATTGACTCCTTCTTGAGCAGACATTACGAATATACGATAAATATTAGTGAATAATAAAGTTTTGCAAAGTTTTGTATAGCAATATTTATCCACAGCTTTGCATATCAGCAGATGAATAACGCTATGATTCCAGACGAAGCCTAGTCTTTACTGATAAGTGGGGTATGACAATCGGCAAGAAGTTGATGGAATAAACTCCTTCGTTGGGGGGATGGATACAAGATTGATGTACTATATCTAGTCTATCCCACAGCCCCCACTCTCCCATAAACCCTCATCTAACTGCTTATATCTTATTGATATAGCAGTGACTGAAAAGGAGATGCCACTTAAGTTACGATGACTTCCCAGATAGCTCCCTAACTTCAGCCCCTATGCAATTACGAGATTCTCTGCGCCGGACAAAAATTGTCGCTACTATTGGCCCCGCCACTAGCAGTCCTGAAATGCTCAAGGCGATTATTGAAGCGGGAGCCACGACGCTGCGGCTAAACTTCTCCCACGGAACTCATGCCGACCATCAGCGTAGTATTCGCTTAATTCGGCAAACCGCTTTTGAATTAAATCAGCCAGTGGCTATTCTCCAAGACTTGCAGGGCCCAAAAATTCGCTTGGGGAAGTTTGACAACGGGTCTATAGTTTTAGCAAAAGGCGATCGCTTCACCTTGACAAATCGTCCGGTGGTAGGTACGCAAGAAATTAGCTGCGTCACTTACGATTATTTAGCCGAAGAAGTCCCGGTTGGGGCAAAAATCCTCCTCGATGATGGACGAGTAGAAATGCTCGTAGAGGAGATTAATCGGGATAAAGGTGATTTGCATTGTCGTGTCACCGTGCCTGGAAAACTTTCCAACAACAAAGGCGTAAACTTTCCCGGCGTTTACCTGTCAATTAAGGCAATGACCGACAAAGACCGAGAGGATCTAATGTTTGGTCTAGATCAAGGTGTCGATTGGGTGGCACTCTCCTTTGTCCGCAATCCGCAGGACATGATCGAAATTAAAGAACTAATTTCTAGTACAGGCAAGCAAGTGCCAGTGGTTGCCAAAATTGAAAAGCACGAAGCCATTGAACAAATGGAAGCGGTTCTGGCTTTGTGTGATGGCGTGATGGTTGCCAGAGGCGACTTAGGGGTGGAATTGCCAGCAGAAGATGTTCCGGTACTCCAAAAGCGGCTAATTGCGACAGCAAATCGCTTGGGGATTCCCATCATCACCGCTACTCAGATGTTAGACAGCATGGTGAGCAATCCCCGTCCCACTCGTGCTGAAGTATCGGATGTGGCAAATGCGATTTTAGACGGCACAGACGCGGTGATGCTCTCCAACGAAACCGCCGTGGGTAGCTTCCCTGTAGAAGCAGTGGCGACGATGGCGCGAATTGCCGAACGTATGGAGCAGGAAGAAGCCCAACACCTAAACCTACGTTCTGTGAGAGATGCTCGACGCTCCATTCCCAATGCGATTAGTCAAGCTGTCGGTCAAATTGCCGAACAATTAGGTGCAGCAGCAATTATGACCCTAACGCAAACGGGGGCAACAGCCCGCAATGTCTCTAAGTTTCGTCCTCACACACCAATTTTGGCAGTGACACCCCATGTAAATGTGGCGCGGCAGCTACAAATGGTGTGGGGAGTAAAACCGCTGTTGGTGCTAGGATTACCTTCCACTGGTCAGACATTTCAAGCTGCAATTAACGTGGCTCAAGAACTTAAGTTACTGTCCCAGGGAGATTTAGTAGTGATGACGGCTGGTACACTCCAGGGTATTTCTGGCTCTACAGATTTGATTAAGGTAGAGGTGGTGACGGCAGTACTAGGTCACGGAATTGGGCTGGGACAAGGTTCAGTGAGTGGTCGCGCACGCGTGGCTAATACTGGCATGGATGTGAGTAACTTTAATCCCGGAGATATTTTGGTTGCACCCCGCACTAGTGCCGATTTTGTAGAAGCAATTCGGAAAGCTGCCGGGATTATTACTGAAGATGAAAGTCTCACAAGTCATGCAGCAGTAATTGGGTTGCGTCTCGGTGTGCCAGTGATTGTCGGCGTGAAGCAGGCAACGCAGGCGATTCGGGATGGAGCGATTATAACGCTGGATCTGCAACGGGGTTTGATTTACTCTGGGGCGGTGAGAACGGCTTAGAAGCAAGGGAGCAGGGGAGCAGGGGAGCAGAGGAGTTGTAGTAAGTTTTATCCCCTCTGCCTCTTGTGCCCAATGCCCAATCCCTTTATCAAACTGTTGCGATCGCAGCCCCAAGCCATCCAGCAAAGTTTTGCTGCTGTATGGAGTTAGGATGTTCAACAGGTTTTACCTGATATCTAGTTGGACGTGGTGATGCAAGGGTGATGGAATAAGTACGCAGTTCATCTTGGTGGAAAACCGCGACTTGGATGGTATCGTTGGGTTGGTAATCTTTCAGGCGATCGCTTAAGCCACCTGCCGTTACCTTAATCCCATCAATTGCTAACAACTCATCACCTGCATCAATTCCTGCTACTTGTGCAGGTGAACCAGTCTCCACAAACTTAACGATCTCCCGCCCATTTTCTGTATTTATTCTCACACCCAGGTAAGGTTCTTCTTGCTGTTCAGCTACCAACTGCAAGCCAAAGGGTTCTAAATACTGATTAAAAGGCAAATCATCAGTACTATCAATGTAGCGTTTAAAGAAATCAGTCAAATCGATTCCGGCAACAGATTCGATAACTTCCTGTAACTGTTCTGGGGTATAGCCGATTTCATCTTGCCCAAATTGCTGCCACATTTTCAGCATCACGTCATCAAGGGAGCGCTGATTGTTGTGAGTAGAGCGAATCAGCAAATCCAGTAACAACGATACCATTTCTCCTTTTAAATAGTAGGAAATTTGGGAATTACCGCTATTGGCATCCGGGCGATAAAGTTTTATCCAGGCATCAAAACTCGACTCAGAAACGGGTTGTACCTTACGCCCCGGTGTAGTTTCATATCTGGTAATTTCCTTACTCAAGTTATTCAAATATGATTTAACATCATAAATTCCCGCCCGCAAAGGAATTAACAAGTCGTAGTAACTAGTAGTACCTTCACAAAACCACAATGATGGTGTGTAGTTTTCTTGATCGTAATCAAAAACTTCTAATGCTTTTGGGCGAATTCGCTTGACATTCCACAAGTGAAAGAACTCGTGTGCAACTAATTGCAGAAAGCGATCATATTTTTCCTGAGCGCGAAATCCAAAACGCTGGTAAATTAAGGAGCAAGAGTCTTTATGCTCCAAACCGCCAAAAGCTTGGCTAAATAAATGTAGCAGAAACACATATCGTTGATATGGCAAACCGCCGAACATCTGTGCTTCTACCTGAATAATTTTTTGGATATCAGCAATCATCTGCTGGGCTTGGAAATTTCCCTGTCCCCAGATTGCCAATTCATGGGGTTTTCCTAACACCTCAAATTTATACAATTGGTGGCTACCAATCTCAAAGGGAGTATCCACTAGAGTATCAAAATCGCCAGCTAAGAAAGTATTCGTTTCTTCACCAACGGGTGGTAAAGCAGTAGTTACTTGCCATTCCGGCTGTGGTGGTACGATGGTGACGCGAATAGGTTGCTTATCCCAGCCAGGTATTCTAAAAAATAGTGCCGCACCATTAAAATAACCGTGGCTGCTATCTAAGTGATTTGTTCGTACCGATAGCTCATTGGCAAAAATGCGGTAACGTACAGTTAATTCTGAAACATCTATTTTGTCTATCTGCCAGTGATTTTTACCGATCTTCCGCCAAGTTAAAGGCTTATTCTCTGCAAAAGCCTCAAAATCCTGTAAATTCTTGGCATATTCCCGGACTAAATAGGAACCGGGTGTCCACACTGGCAGTTTTAAATCGAGAATCGGTGAGGAATAATCGGCAAGGTGTAAAGTAACCTCAAACAGATGGGTTTCTGGTTGGGACATTGCCACCAGGTAATGAATCGTTGGCTCAGTTTCTTGGGCGTAGGCGTTGGGGCGAGTTGCTGTTGCTTCAGTCATTTTGCGTGCTGAGTTAATAATCAATGGGTAATTTTCCCATCATGACAAATTTGTTTTTAACATCGCACACAAACCGTCTTTCGTTCGTCATCATCCAAAAGAAGCAAGCTACGTGGAGCGTCTCATAGAGAATCGGATAAAAAAATCACACTTTGCCAGCCAAGTTCATCAACTGTTTGAAGTTCACAAGATAAGTAATATTGTTGGCGCTATCAATTTTTATCCACCCTTTTTCATGCAGCTTTTCCATGATTTTGGTGGTTTCTTCAACACCGATTTCTGTCACCTCTGCTAAATCTTTAAAGGGAATGTTAAAAATTTCTCTTCCTAAGTCTGATTCCTGACCATAGCTTTCACCTAAAGTCACTAGCGTATGAGCGAGTTTTACTGCTGGTGGTGAAGACCGCATTTGCAAGCGCACGTTAATTTGCCGCAATCGCCGCACCATCAGTTGCAACATGCGGTGATGTAACTGCGGATCTTTAAATAATATTTGAATAAATCGCTCTCTGGAGATACTAAGCAACTTCACGGGTGAAAGGGCAATGACATCAGTTGAGCGTGGAGATTCATCCAAAATTGCCATTTCTCCAAAAAAATCGCCACGCCCAAAAATTGCCAAAGCTACTGAATCTTCCCCGACGGTACGCCGGACTTTGACCCAACCAGAAACCACGAAGTAAACGGCGTTACCCCAGGCATCTTCCATCACAACGGCTCGCCCAGATGGGTATTCATGTTCAATTGCAACGTTGAGTAGCCATTCCAAAGTCTGTGGATTGGCTGTACTCATTAAGGGGAAAAGTTCACTAAAAACCTCAGTTAACATGAAATATTTGCAACAATAGGATTTAAGAGGGGAAACTAACTTTGCTACTATTAAGTTTGTTTAAACCGTAATCTTACTCAGAAGACGATCGCAAAATTTGTATTTATTTGGAGATGAATCTCTAAGCTTTATCAGTCTAGAATTCCATTACAACATAACAATTATGTATGCTAACGAAATCAGCGTTTTCACCTACTGACGGATGATTTACTCTTTGTTGGTGGATTGTTATCTAGTGCCAGTATTTTGATCTGTTGGTCTAAATTTTTCACTAATTGATTCAGGGTAACTAAAGCCTCTAATTGCTGAGAATCAAGGCTAGGATTTAGTAAAAGTTGTTCTTGTAGTTCATGTAACTTTATACTTAGTTGCTGAGAAATTCCTAAAGCATCGCGGCTTATACGCGTCAATTGTTGTTGTTGATAGAATTTTAATGCTGCTCCCCGCAATACTTGGAGTGTTGCCTCTTCGCCGTAGATTCCCGGCATGACTCGTAAGCGTAATAATAAGCGATTTTTTTGATACACGTATTCCTTTTCTACCTGTTTTGGCTCTGCAAGCGTGGCTACAGGCAGGGAAGCAAACCGCTTTAATTCATTCAGTACTCCTTGAAAAACTGAGAGCGGCAGTTTATCTAATACAGATTGCAAAACTCCATTGTCACTCCACAGTATTCTGCCTTCGTAAGCTTGTCTTTCTAAGTACAGCCGACCAATTCCCCCAGCCAAGATTCGCCCTAGTAATTCTTCTAGTAATTTTTTTGGTGGGAGTGTCGTTAGCAACTCAATCGGACTCAGTAGTTCGGAAGCTTGTGTGGGAAAAATAGGTAAATTGTTTGATGATGTGGTTTCAGAATTCTCTTCCGCTTGAGTTCTGGAAATAGGGGTGAAGAACGTCGTAGATTGAGATGATTGCTCTAGCTCTGGGATAAGAGGCAAGTCTACCCGCTGTCCAGAATTTTGACGCTTTTGTGTCTGAAACACCATTAATATCGGTTGTTGATTAGATTCCGAGTCGGCATTTAGGGAAGGGCTAGGTGTGTCAGCAATCATAGCTGGACTATTTGTTGGGGGAAAGTCCACTGTTGACTGATGCACTTGTTGGGCATCGAGCTGAGATGTATTCTTATGGTTGAGGTAGGCTGATAGTATTCTGCGGTGGGCATCGGCTGCGATCGCCTCAATCACCATTGTGCAATTGATAGAAGATAAAATACGACCAACGTAATCTAGGGCTTCGCTCTCTTGTGGATGAACCATGCCTAGCAAGAGGTTTTTATCTTCTAATCCAAAGGGCAAAATTTGGTGGTAGAGGCAAGCTTCAAAGGACAAAAGATGATCGATGAGGTGGAATATTTGTTCGCGATCGCCTTTTTCCTCCCACTTAGCTTGAGCGGCAGTTAGCATTTGCTGTCCATTTGCTGCTGTATCATTTAGTTCGCCCTTTGAAGACAACATAGATTTGATTCGTTGGTGTTTACTTATATTCTGCCTCTAATTCAATAGGTAGTTAATAAAGATACTTTGTTAAATTGTTAAAATTTCAATTATATATACTTAAGTAAATGTAAGTAGAAGATGAATTTTAGATTAGAGACTGGGGATAATACTGAGAATTGGGCAAAAGAGTGCTGTTAGCGGATAGCTAGGGTTGAGCCAGTGCTGAGTTTTGTTTATCTCCTTGTGCCCTTGTATCCCCTGCTGCTCGGCCACTGAGCGACTTGCCTTGACTTGTACCGAGCATCTCGACTTACTTCGACTATGCCCTTCTCTACGAGACGTTGCGCGTAGCTTGCTTCCACGTTCGCACAGGGTGCCGTAGGCAAGTGGTACGACTACGCTCTGTTACCACGCCAACGCCTACGCTCAGGACAAGCTCAGTACAAGTCACTTGATGGAAGCGGAGCCGAGGTAGCGAAGTCGAAAAGAGCCGAAGTGCTGCTCCCCACTCCCCCATGCTGAATTTCCCACTACAGGCTACTCTTGGGTTCTTAAAGCTTGGGCTGCAAGATAGACTTTGGTCCATTCGCCTAGTACTTGATGGGTTTTGAGTTTTAACTGTTGAGCTATGGCTTCTATTGAATTACCCGCTCTCCGCAAATTTAGGATCTGCCGCCCTAGAGGAGTTAATTTATCATCCAGTTGCTCCCATTGGTTTTGCGTTAATCCCAAGTTATGTTCTTGCAAGGAAATTGAGAGCCAGCTATCTACGAGTTCTGGTTTACCTTTGAGGGCAAAAACACGTACAGCATGGTAACTAATTTTTTCTCGCAGACGGTAGACTTCTTTAGTTTGCTTATTCAGCCTTTTGGCGATCTCTTCCTGGGATTTACCTTGCAGATACAGCTGTAGCCATTCCACTGCTTCTGCGCCGAGATTTTCTTGTAAATAATTTTCAAATTCTTTTTGTACTGTCTGGCGCAGCACCTGTTGTTCCTCTATTTGTTGTGCTTCTTGATATTCTGCGATCGCCTGACTATCGACTAAGTTAACTCGATTGTCACTGTCGTCTGTGAGAACTTCTTCTGACACTAGTCGAACCAAATCACGCCCTGGCACTTGGGTTAAACCACCGCGCTGAGTGCGACGCAAATAATTCACAAATCGGTAAGCTAATAGGGGCTGATTGCGTACTGGTCGCAGACAATATTCTTCTAAACTGGCAAATAGCAGAGCATCTCCCAATCTTCTATCGGTTGTATATTTGGCAATATCAGCCATTTGCTGTTGCATCTGGCTGTCGTTTTGGAGTAATTCTTGGAGTACTTCTTGTAATACATCCATCACACTGCGCTGGCGATCGCGGCTGAGGGAAACCCAAGTTTGAATCTTATTCCGTAATGTTACTAAACTCCCCAATCGGGTTATCAAGTTGCGATAAGCACGTTCTCGCCCCAGCCCCAAGTAGCGTTGACGTAAAATCCTCCAGCGATATTCCATCGCTTGCTTGGCGATATCAAATTCTTTAGGATTATACAGATCGAACCGTTTTGAGTCAGATCCCAACAGCCAGAGAATAATGCTTTGCCTCGCGGCTTCATTTTGGTCTGGACATTCCCCAGCCAAGCGCTTTTGCCAATCTAGAGCCAGTTTTTCCACATTTATTGTCATAGTGAGATTGCATTCCTCGAAACTCAATTTTGAAGTTTGCATCACAACCCCCATTCGTCCCACCTAATTGTTTAACTGGCAGCTGCCCCAGATTTCACGAATTTCATGAATTTCATGAAAATAGCTCAGTGATTCTACTTTTATTACGTCTGAATTCATTAAAATTATGCAGAAATTTCTACATTGATGCTTTGCTTTTACTTCAAAAAGTCAAAAACCAATGTATATCAGGCATTTGGGGCATTATGCCAATTTAAATTTTTTGTAAAGTTATGTTTTTTAGTTGAGAACAGAACTCTGCTTAAAGTGTGGAGGATACACCTTTCACAAAATGGATTAGGTAAATCTGACATTTTGTAACAGATCCGAGGAACGAATCTAATTTAACTCAAAGTTGGACGTTATTTCACTAGTATAAGTTTCAACTCTGTACAAACCCTTACGTAGTAAAATATTTAGTTGAATCTCAATATACCTAGTGTTCATGAAATTTGGATCTAAAGATTTCCTAACTCCTCTGATAAATTGGCTTAATTCTCTGTTTTTCAAGGAGGATTGGGCTTTAACTGAATCGTGTTCAGTCCATCTTTGTAATCTTTTATGATTTTGCTTAAGCGTATACAGCGGTTCTCAGTTGAGTGAGGTACAAGAACCCCACCCCAACCCCCTCCCCGCAAGCGAGGAGGGGAATATGATGTACCTCATGTGATTAGTAAACGCTATATACGTAAAACAGCCTGTAAAAGGTTGTTTAATAAGTCGTTGTATAAAATTTTAGATAAATACTATCGGCATAGCGTGGAATTAGTCTCACTATTCTATTTAACGTGAGTTCGACGGCGATCGCAAAAGCAAAAAGCTTGCCATGAAAAGAATAAGAGCAATTGACTTGGTAGAGAAGACAAAGAATTATTGAGAATAGGGAAAAAGAGTACAAAAAAAGCTGAGACTAAAAATATCTAACAAAAACAAGGGTCTCAGCCATGTCTATCATTGTATCCCGCCTCAACATCACACAAATATTCTGCGATCGCTATTGTTGATAGTAGGGATTGATAGGCAAATTTATTTTTTTAAATTAGCTTCTGTCACAACTATACATTTCGTATTAGGAAGTTATTCTTAAAACTTTTATATTCCGAAAAATCAATAGTCAACAGTCAATATTGGTTTTGACTATTGACTCTGACTCTTGCTTTGCCTCTGCTTCAAAATTCAACTTATGCCAAATCTAAAAACAGGAGGAATGCATTTCTCTAAAGTTTTGATAGTCAGAAGCCTGACAATAAACTTCTCTTTAAATTCATCTATGGGAAGTTTTTGTTTTGAATTCCCCCGCAGGGGGTTAAATCTATCGATTGTTCGATCTAACAATGGGATTTTCTACAGATTCTCGATAACCTTGGACTTGTTCTGTATAAGCAATTGGTAGAACAGCTTCAACGTTTTCATGGGGACGAGGAATAATCACCCAAGATTCAAGTGTACCGCCATAAACATTTTCTGCGGCTTCAACACCGGCAGCCATAGCGGCTTTTACTTCAGAAACATCGCCACGAATATTAACTGTAAAACGAGCGCTACCTACTCTGATATAACCAACAAGGGTAACTCGACCAGCTTTTACCATAGCATCTGCTGCTGCTAGCACCGCAGGAAAACCTTTAGTTTCAAGTGCTCCAACTGCCTGTAATGACATTATTAATCTCCTGTATGAACAAACTGGGGGCTACAAGTTAATTGTACGAAGCTTCGCTACAGATTTTGATAGCAAAATTGCTTAGAAGATGCGGAAAGGTTCTGATTCTTCAGTGAAATGGATTGGTAATATGGTTTCGACATTTTCTGGAGGATTGGGAACGATGTAGTGGGTAATTACTGTACCAACCTTTACTTCCTCTCCAGCCGCGATTCCGGCTTCAACAGCTCTATTTACTTCAGAAACCTGTCCCCGGACGGCGACTAACAAGCGAGCGCTTTCCGCTTGACCATAATACACAATTGTAACTGCGGCAGCTTTTACCATTGCATCTGCTGCTGCTAAGACACTCGGAAAACCTAAAGTTTCAATTACGCCAACCGCCATTGGCATGGCATTAGCTCCTGGATTAAGGGATAAGCGATTTTAATTGTACGTGGCTTTAGTCCCAATTTTGACATTTTGGAAAACTTTCTTTGATGCCATATTTTTTTTGGAGAGTAGAGATGCGATTAATTGTGTCTGTCCTGTAAGCGATTAGTCGCGTCTGTGGGAGTTAGAATATTTTAATATTCCCTAGCTTATATTTTATATATATATTACAAATAATACTTGAGCATTTTAGGTTGTATAACTTTATCGTTTAACAAAATCAGTTATGGGTGAAAGCAAGCTAGTACGATAAACTGAAATTTATGTTTCCGAATTTTCTTCCTACGGCAGTTGAGCAACTCACAGAACTTACTTCGATCGCACTAGCTCGGAGTATTCAAACAACTGCGATCGCTACTCCTTTAACTAATCAACCAGTTACTACAACATTTGTCAAGCAAGGGTGTGGTGGAACTCCCATTTTATTAATTCACGGCTTTGACAGTTCTGTATTAGAATTTCGGCGGCTTTTGCCACTACTTTCTGAAGATAATGAAACTTGGGCAGTGGATTTATTAGGTTTTGGGTTTACAGATAGACTTTCTGGAATTGCCTATAGCCCAACAGCGATTAAAACCCATCTTTATTATTTCTGGAAAAGCCTAATTAACCAACCTGTAATTTTAGTGGGCGCTTCGATGGGGGGTGCGACGGCGATTGATTTTACACTGGCTTATCCAGAAGCAGTCAAAAAGCTGGTGTTAATTGATAGTGCGGGGTTAGCGGGTGGTTCGCCATTGAGCAAATTCATGTTTCCCCCATTAGATTATTTAGCAACTCAGTTTTTGAGTAATATGAAGGTGCGCGATCGCGTTTCTCGCATTGGATATAAAAATCAAACTCTTGCCTCTATTGATGCGTTATGTTGTGGAGCATTACATTTACAAATGCCGAGTTGGCATCAAGCTGTAATTTCATTCACTAAAAGTGGTGGTTACAGTGCTTTTAGATTCACAGCCATATCAAAAATTGTGCAACAAACGCTAATTTTGTGGGGCGATTCTGATAGAATTTTGGGTACTAAGGATGCTATGAGATTTAAAAGGGCAATTCCACATAGTACTCTCACGTGGATTCAAAATTGTGGTCATCTCCCACACTTGGAACAACCACAAATCACTGCAAAGCATATTTTAGACTTTCGAGTTGAAAGATAGCTCAACTCTCAATAATTTTTCTGTAACGGGGATCTGGAAAGTTTTTCAACTGTTGCTAATGGCTTCTGTCATAGCTACTATTTTTTCTTTAATCATGTTTCACCTAATTTTAGGGAATGTAGCTAGAGCGATACCTCCGGTGAGCTTCTCTACGAGACGCTTCTCTTCGAGAGGCTTCGCCAACGCGAACGCTAACGCAAAACTGTCTTGCATTAAAGTGGGCATTATAATGCCCACCCTACAAGCTCCAAAAATTTACACTTACACTTGGTAATTTAGGTTTAATTCATCTCCTGTTGTTCCCCGGATACCCCAGTTGTGTTTTGGGGTTTCTGTAATCGTGATTTCTATATCTATAGGTGCAATTGCAACTTGTTCAGATAAGCGGGAAATCAACAACCTAATTAATTTCTTTTTCGTTTCAATAGTGCGTCCCTCAAACATACTAATCTCAATGATGATGTATTTCTCTGAACGTCCTGAAGGGTAGATGAAATCATCGGGTTCGAGAGGAAAGAACCGATGGAAACGCTTGTCTTGAGGATATACTAAAGCTTCAACAACACAAGAATGAATTGTGTCAGAAATGGCACTGCGAGAATGACAGATAAATGAAGCAGTGCCATAGATTTTGATTTGTACCATTAACCTTTAACTGACTCTAGTCAAGTAACCACATCTCATTAGAACTTTCAGGATACTCATTTGGTTGATTTTGTGGTTGATTTTGAGCTAGTGTTTCCGATGACCGATGTGATTTTTTGTAGTTAAGTGGATTGTAGTGGTCTTTTACTGGTTTGATCGCACTCGTTTCTTTGACAACAAGTTTAGATTTCTCTTCTGTTTTTTGTGCTGCTTTTTGTTTTAAAGAATTAATTTCTTCTATAAGCTGGGAATTTGCTTCTGCAAGTTGCAGTGCTGTTTTTTTGGTTTCATCAAGTTCTTTTGTTAGCTGTTCTAGTAATGATTTTTGTTCGGATACAAAAGTTTTTTGTTTAGATAATTTTGATTGCAAATCAGTAATTTCTTGTTCAAGAGATGCTTCTTTTTTGTGGCTTGTTTCTAGATTACTTGTCAACTCTTTGACAGTTGCTTCTAAATCAGCTTTCGTGGGACTTGTGCGCTTAGTAGAAGTTGGCTCAAGTGGTTGTCCTAACGATTCCTCATCATCTGAAGCTTGTTCTTCGACAATTTTTTCTGCTGTAACTTCGATCGCAGATTCACCTTCTGGGGGTGTAAATTTTTGCGCCTCTTCTTGTAGTAAGTCAGAGAGACTTTGTTTCCTAGCCATTATTATTTTCTCCAATCACGCTGTAATTCATCAGCTGCACGGCGGTAGTCTAATTCCGCCTCCCGTGCGTTTCCACCTCGCCATTGAGTAATCGCTACACCTTCGAGTGCCGCTCGTTCATGAGCTTTATAGGCACGGATGAAGGTATTACAAGTAGGAATACCTAAGCGAGTAAGAGTATTTTTTGCTTCTTGCGCTTCCCCCAGACTGCGCGTATCGACTTTGGTGAGCAATACCCGATGGGGGGTTCCCAAGGGGATGACGGCTTCCTTGACTGTTTCCACGAGGATTGCTAAATCCATTGCAGATGGGGGTGTAGGCAAAACTAGATAATCTGCGATCGCAACTACCGCCACTAATGCTTCAGAGCGCAGGGCGGGAGGTGTATCCACCACTACTAAATCGTAACCTGTTATCTTTGCTAAATCACTTAAAAGTGCGGGATCGGTTTCTTGAGATAAATCAAATCCCATTCCCTGCTGACTGCGCCCAAACCACCAACTGGCAGAACCTTGAATATCTGCATCAATCAGCAGCACCTTTTTTTTCTTCGCAAAGTTTGCAGCCAGATTGACTGCGGTAGTCGTTTTACCGACTCCTCCTTTACCGTTGAGAATAGCGATGATTTTTGGCACTGCTTACTTCCGATGCTGCCTCTTGAGTGCTGAGTTAGGAGTGCTGAGTGCTGAGTTAGGAGAGACGCGATTAATCGCGTCTGTACAAGAGTTATTATTATCCTCTTTATCTTCTTTTCAGTTCCCAGTTTCCAGTCTCTAGTCCCCAATCATGAATATACCGCTTTCTGTAACCTTAAGTAACATGAAAAGTCGTAACAATAAAATTCAGAAGCCATCAACTCCACAAAATTCTATGACAACTACTTACAATTTGCCCGATGGGCCTCAAATGCCGCGCTGGCTGCGGATGATCAAGTTTATTACTCAGCCAGTGAAATATGTGGATGATTTTGCCCAAATCTACGGTGACACTTTCACGATCAGGAGTAGTCGCTCTGATAACCATCTAGTATATTTTAGTCAACCCCAAGCGCTTGAGCAGATTTTTACTGCTGATTCCAGTCACTTTGAGGTTGGGAGGGGGAACACAGGACTAACATTTTTACTCGGCGATCGCTCCTTTATGTTAGCGGATGGCGCTCGCCACCAGCGCCAACGCCAACTCTTAGCTCCTCCTTTTCATGGTGAAAGGATGCGGGCTTACGGCGAGGAAATTCGGGAAATAACCCGACAGGTGACTAATGAATGGCAAATTGGTAAGCCTTTTAAGATCCGTGAGTCGATGCAAGAAATTACCTTGCGTGTTATTCTGCGGGTTGTATTTGGTTTGAATGATGGACAGCTGTTTGAAGAACTGAGGCGATCGCTAAGTGACTTATTAGACTTTATCACTTCGCCCATAATGTCCAGCGCCTTCTTTTTCCAGTTCATGCAAAAAGATTTCGGTGCGTGGAGTCCGTGGGGTTGGGTTCTGCAACAACGGCAAAAAATCGATCGACTGATTTATGCTTTACTGCGAGAACGTCGGGCTGAACTCGATCAAAATCGCCAAGATATCCTAAGTTTGATGATGGCGGCTCGTTACGACGATGGTCAAGGGATGTCAGATGAAGAATTACACGACGAGTTAATGACATTGCTAGTTGCGGGACATGAAACTACCGCTTCAGCATTGACGTGGGCTTTTTACTGGATTGATCGTTTACCAGAGGTGCGTGAGAAGTTGCTAAAGGAACTCAACACCATTGGAGTTAAGCACGATTTGAGTAGTGTAGGTAAATTGCCCTATTTGACAGCAGTTTGCCAAGAGACATTGCGACTTTACCCAATTGTCATGACTGCTTTCCCGCGGATAGTAAAGACCCCAATTACAATTATGGGCTACGAACTGCGAGAGGGAACAGCAATAGTCCCTAGCATTTATTTAGCGCATCATCGGGAAGAAGTTTACCCACAATCCAAACAGTTCAAACCAGAACGCTTTTTAGAAAGACAATATTCACCTTATGAATATTTACCCTTTGGTGGCGGTAATCGTCGCTGTATAGGGATGGCATTTGCCCAGTATGAAATGAAAATCGTCTTGGCAACTGTTTTGTCAGAATTTCAAGTATCGCGAATGAATAAACGTCCTGTGCGTCCTGTGCGCCGTGGGTTAACTTTAGCCGCACCCGCCGGAATGAGGATGGTTGCAACACCTCAAGTTAAGCGTGTGAATACACCGGCGCTAGTTTAGGTAAGTAGGGTGGGCATTTTAATCCCCACCCTAACTTCGCAATTGGCTAATATAATCTCGTGTTCGATCAATAAACACTCACATAAAAAAATACTATGTACTAAAAATTTATGCACATTATCAGTCGTGCAAGACTTGTTGAGTTCTGGAAAAAGCACTCTAATGCACAAACTAGTCTGCTCAGATATATGGCAAGACCCCTGGAACACTTATTACTAAAACGTATAGCCGTAGTCACATAGATTAGGACAGTGTTGATTGCTCAAAGGCTTGAA
>NZ_JAVRCE010000026.1:86314-99204 GCF_034530915.1 Nostoc sp. DedQUE09 | reverse complement strand
GATAACTTGTGTGTACACCGTAGCTGCGGGGAGGGGAGACAAAGCACAGCTTTGGCGGGGTGGGGTTCTTCGGGTTTAATAAGCAATCAAGCGGACATGATATAAGTCTTGATTTCTCGTTTTGTGGCATAGCTTTTTCCCTCACTTCCATTCCTCTCCCCCACGGGGGGAGAGGCTTTGAAACCCAGTTTGAGTTTTTCTCTGCTTGTATGAAACCACCCTGCTGCTTTATAAGGGGGGGTAATAAGATGCTAAATTCTGAACGCGGTGGAATAATTTTCTCTACCTGAAATAATTTCCAGCATTACATTAAGCTCAAACTACTCTTTATACGACTCTAAAATTCCACTGCGAATCATTAGTTGTGGCCACAAAAACACAAAAAATACCATCCATGTTCCTATGGGGATGGAAACGAGAACTGTCAGCCAGATAGTTTTAAATAGTAACCAGCTACTACTAATCAGTGTTACAGTTGTGAGAACTATAGACCAGGGTTGACACCACCAAGGTTTATAGTTCCAAGGATTTATGGGCTTTTGTTCAGACATTAGTTTTATTTAGGCAAACTCCAAATATTCTTTTAACAATTATGAATTGTTTTAACAGATTAAGTTTTATCGTACTCTATTTTTCCATAGTCAAGTTTGATAATTCGGTCTGCTAAATGAAAATAGCGATCGTCATGGCTAATCACCAGAACTGTTTTACCCCGCGATCGCAGTTCTGGGAGAAGTTGAGTGTAGAATATTTCTTTGAATACTGGATCTTGATCGGCTGCCCACTCATCAAATAGATAAATTGGTCGATCTTCCAAGTATGCTGTGAGTAAAGCTAGCCGTTTTCGTTGTCCTTGAGAAAGAGCAGTGGTAGAAATTTGTCCATTTTCAACTTTCACTTTATGGTCTAGTTGCAGTTTTTGTAAATATTTTCTGGCTTGAGCATCCAAGTGATAATTTTTTAATCCTAAAAGTTCTTCAAATAAATAAAAGTCGGAAAATACCACGGAAAAATGCTGGCGATACCATTCTCGATTCTCTTCGCTAATTAACTCTTCATCAAACCAGATTTCGCCGTTTTCTGGGAAATAAAGGCCAGTAATTAGTTTGGCTAATGTAGATTTACCGCTACCATTACCGCCAACAATAAAGACTAATTCTTGAGGATAAAGTGTTAAATCGACGGGGCCAAAAATAAAGCTATTGTCTTCTTGCTCTGTGTAGTAAGTGTGGGTGACACTTTTAAATTTTAACCTGTGCCAGTCAGATTTCAGAGCAGGTGGAACAGTGGATATTTCAGTTCGACTAGCTAAAGATAAACCTAGTGATTCGATTTTTTGTAAGGCAATGCTAGCTTTGCTTAATAGAGGAAGTTTACTGATGATGTTATCCATTGGTAACACCAAGTAAGTAAAGGTCAAAATGTAGCCAGAGAGAGTTTCTGGATTGATAGTAAGCAGATTAGGCAGGACAAATAGTACAAAACCGAGAGCAAAAAAGAATATCAGTTGACCCCAACTTGAAGTTATAGCAAAAAGGCTTAGACCGTTAACGTTGTGATCGCGAAACTCGTTAGCAGTTGATTGTAGTTTCTCTTCTAAAAAGTCTTCACGCCGCTTGTAGTTTAGTTTGAGTTCCTTGACTCCTTCGGTAATGGTGCGAAAATGTTTAAACAGATGATCTTCATCTTCACGAGCTAAAGTAAGTAATTGCCCGCCTCTGTTGAGTAGCCACTGACAACTAGCGATCGCAACTACTGAAATCCCACAAACCATCAGCAGTACTAACCAAGAAAGCCAGGTTATATACGTTATACAACCCAGGACAATCGCTAAATTAATAAAGATGAAAGGCATTTGATAAACAGCATTAGCAACCGCCTGAATATCTTCTGTTAAAGTTGCCAATAATCGAGGATTCCCTAAGCGTTCTATATGACTCAACTCGGAAGCGAGAATCTGGCGACTCAAACGCATCCGTAATTGCAAAACTGCATTTTGAGAAAGACGAATCAGCATCACTTGAGAAACGATACTGGTAATTAGTGCAACTATAGCCAGCCCTGCAAAACCCCAAATTATCGATGTGAGCCGGGAAGCACTACCACTACTTGCAGCATGGCTAATTAAGGCAATCAAGCCAGCACTACTACCGCCACTCAAAAATCCGGTAGCGATCGCGATCGCCACCATCCCCCACGAAGAACGCAAAAGAAAGTAAATCAAATTCATGACAAATGCCTATACCCAGTTGGATACAACAAAAAATGAAAATCTCTCTTTTTATGTCCCATGCGCGATTTCCATAATAGTTGTTTGCCAACCAATTAAATTTGCATTGCTAGGGTAGATTTTATATTTTACCAGTTAAACACCCCTTCAAATATCACCATGAATCAGGCACAAGGTTAGTAAATCGCAAAGTTTTTCTCAAGGGCTACGCCTGTGCCAATTCAATTCCCCATACACTTGGTTATAAATAATACCTAAGTTTTAAGAAAACTTATATTATTGAAAAGAGTTTCAAAAAATGAAATTATAAGGAATCTAAGCCCATCCTAATAATTACCATTAACTTCGCCAAAACAAATAGCACTAACCAATTCAGGAATCCTCGCAAACAAAAACGAAATATTTATGAAAGTTATAGTAACAGGTTCATTAGGAAACATCAGCAAGCCACTGGCAAAGGAGTTAGTGCAAAAAGGTCATACGGTTACGGTTATCAGCAGCAAGCCGGAAAAGCAAAAAGACATTGAAGCTTTAGGCGCCACCGCTGCCATCGGCTCACTGGAAGACGTTGATTTCCTGGTGTCCACCTTTACTGGTGCCGATGCCGTGTATGCTATGGTGCCGCCAAACTACACAGTGCCCGATCCAAGAGAGTATTACCAAAGAACTGGCAGCAACTATGCACAAGCCATTCAACGGTCGAGCGTAAAGTGTGTGGTTCATCTTAGCAGTATGGGCGCGAATTTAGATCAGGGTACCGGATTCATCCTCGGTTCTCACGATGTAGAAGGCATTTTGAATGAGCTGTCAGACGTAGCCATTACGCATCTGCGCCCTGGTTACTTCTACTACAATCTCTACAACTTTGTAGATATGATAAAAGGGCTGGGCTTTATTGGCGCAAACTATGGTGGCGACGACAAGCTTGTAATGGTTGCCCCAAGAGATATTGCCGCAGCTGCGGCGGAAGAGATAGAAACAGTTTCTACTGGCAAGCAAGTGCGGTATGTGGCAAGTGACGAGCATACGGCCAACGAAACCGCTCACATCTTAGGCGCCGCCATTGGCAAGCCGGATTTAAAATGGGTAATCTTGACCGATGAGCAAACACAAAGCGGTTTGGAAGAGAGTGGAATGTCGGCACATATTGCGGCCAACTTTGTTGAAATGGGCAGCAGCATTCACAGCGGCGCATCACGGCAGGATTATGAACTGCATAAGCCAATTGCTATGGGCAAAGTAAAATTGGAAGATTTTGCAAAGGAATTTGCTGCTGCTTTTTAACAAGGAATTTACGCCCATCCTAATAATTACTCTTGACTTCACCAAAATAACTAGCCCTAACCGATTCAGAAACCCTTGAGGAAGTTATTAATTGTTTAGTTTTAAAAACAATTTGCGATTTACTGAAGGTAAGATTGGGCGATTTACAGCGGTTCTCAGTTGAGTGAGGTACAAGAACCCCACCCCCAACCCCCTCCCCGCAAGCGAGGAGGGGAATATGATCTACCTCATGTGATTAGTAAACGCCATATAATCTTTAAGACTTTGTTTTGAGCAAAAATACATTTCTAATTCGTTCTGCCTCCTACCTTTCTTTGGTAAGCTAGTTGGAATTACAGCGAATTATGTCAATAAACTGTCAAATTACCTGCTCAGTTTTCCAGGGTGAAATTTGCGATGACTGTGAATTTAAAGTCTTTAGAGAACCAAATTAATGTAGCGGGCAATTCTAAAACCGCTTCTGTTACTCAAGGAACCCGCTACGTTCCTTTGCACCATCGACGCATTCTGTGTATTTTTCCCAAGTACAGCCGCTCCTTTGGTACTTTTCATCACGCTTACCCACTCATGGGTAGTGTCCGGGCTTTTATGCCACCCCAAGGTATTTTAATTGTGGCTGCCTACTTACCTAAAGAATGGGAAGTGCGGTTTATTGATGAGAATGTCAAATCAGCAACGCGGGCTGATTATCAATGGGCTGATGTGGTGATTGTGAGTGGAATGCATATCCAAAAACCACAGATTAATCAAATTAACGAACTTGCCCACCGAGCCGGCAAAATCACCGTTGTGGGTGGCCCCTCGGTATCTGGGTGTCCAGAATATTATCCTGATTTTGACATTTTACACTTGGGCGAATTGGGAGATGCTAGCGATCGCATGATCGAATATCTAGACCAAAACTCTCAACGTCCCCAACAACAAATTCGCTTTGAAACCAAGGAACGTTTACCCTTAACAGAGTTTCCCACCCCAGCTTATCATTTGCTGAATATCAATGATTATTTCCTAGCAAATGTGCAGTTTTCTAGTGGTTGTCCTTATCACTGCGAGTTTTGTGATATTCCCGAACTCTATGGCAACAGTCCCCGGATGAAAACGCCAGAGCAAGTAGTCGCTGAGTTAGATGCAATGCGACAATCAGGCAATTTGGGGGCAGTATATTTTGTCGATGATAACTTTGTTGGCGATCGCCGCGCCGCCATGAAGTTACTTCCTCATCTAATTGACTGGCAAAAACGCAATGGCTATCCCATCCAGTTTGCCTGTGAAGCAACGCTCAACCTAGCTCAAAGTCCAAAGCTGCTGGAAATGATGCGCGAAGCTTATTTCTGCACAATCTTTTGCGGTATCGAAACACCGGAACCAAATGCGCTCCATGCGATTTCCAAAGACCAAAATCTGAGTATGCCAATCTTAAAAGCGATTCAGGTTTTAAATAGTTATGGTATGGAAGTAGTTTCAGGAATCATCATCGGGTTAGATACAGATACACCAGAAACAGCAGACCGAATTATCGAATTTATGCGGGCATCGCAAATTCCCATGTTGACAATTAATCTGCTTCACGCATTACCGAGAACTCCATTATGGCGGAGATTAGAAGCAGAAGGGCGACTTGTCTATGATGAAAGCCGGGAATCAAATGTTGAGTTTTTGATGCCCTACGAGCAAGTTGTTGAGATGTGGCGGCGCTGCATTACAACTGCTTATGAGCCGGAATTTTTATATCAGCGATTTGCCTACAACATGGAACACACCTATCCAAATCGCATCGAAGTACCTAACAGCCCATCTCGCACTTCTGGGGCTAATATTCGCAAAGGTTTAACTTATTTAGCTAATATTTTGCTGCGGATAGGCTTATTTAGTAACTATCGTCAGACTTTCTGGAAAATGGCCAAGCCAGCATTGAAAGCAGGTAATATTGAAAACTTGATTCACGTTGGACTTGTTGGACATCATTTAATTAAGTTTGCCCAAGATTGCGCCAAAAATGAAGAATCAGCTTCGTTTTATTCCCAGAAAATCGTTACTAAAGTTCGTAGCTAAGGTAACAATTAAAATAAGTCTTGAGAGGCTAAAAGTCTGTTAAAGGTATATACAGAACTGTAAAAAAGTAACCTTGAAGATACACTCGCGATACTTCCTTGGAAAGACGCAATCACACTGCTACCTATCTAAAATTGTAAGGGTTGAAAGCCCACAATCCATGCAATTATTTGTAGCGAGAAAACCATCGCCAGCGTGTGTGGAGCAGTTACATAGGAATTTTTAGATGGTTATGAACAGTTCATTGACCCGACCCTTGGCTGTCGTAACAGGTGCCTCCAATGGCATCGGTTACGAACTCGCAAAACAGTTTGCCCAAAACGGCTTTGATCTCTTAGTTACAGCCACCGGATCGAGCATTGACGAAGCAGCTATTGCCTTCGAGGGGCTGGGTGCTAAAGTTGAGACGGTGCAAGCCGATCTCGCTAGCTATGACGGTGTTGAGACACTCTACAATCAGATTAAGGCGACTGGGCGACCAGTAGATGCGATCGCGATCAACGCAGGTGTTGGAGTCGGTGGTGATTTCGCCCGTGAAACCGACCTAAAGGACGAACTCAATCTGATCAATCTAAATGTCGTATCCTCTGTACATCTTGCCAAACGGGTAGTGAAGGATATGGTTGAGCTTGGCAAGGGCCGAATACTTTTCACATCGTCGATTGCCGCCCTGATGCCCGGCCCGTTTGAGACAGTCTACGCGGCCTCCAAAGCCTTTGTGCATTCTTTTTCAGAAGGGTTACGCAACGAATTGAAGGATACAGGCGTTACCGTGACAGCCCTGATGCCGGGACCCACCGATACCAACTTCTTCCACCGCGCGGGTATGGACGACACAAAAGTGGGCACGGATCAAAAGGACGATCCGGCTGAGGTCGCCAAGCAGGGTTTTGAGGCTTTGATGGCAGGCAAGGATCACATCATCGCTGGTTCCCTCAAAACAAAGCTTCTGGCGAATGTCAGTAAGGTTTTACCTGATACAGTCAGTGCTGAACAGCACCGCAAGCTCAGTGAGCCGGGGTCAGGCAACAACTAATTTAGCACCTAGTAGTCTGCCAAGGAAACTTTGCATAGTGGTTAGCAGAGGGGCAGAGGCGCAGAGGCGCAGAGGGGCAGAGGGGAAATAACTTGTATAAGCCTCTCCCCTGCTCCCAGGCAATTTTGGGTTGGCGAACTACTAGTCAAGACTCATTTTAAGCGGGGTGCGATCGCTTGGGCTAACGGCATCAGCAAAAGTAATCGCGCAGTCGGCAATCTCACATATTTGTCAAAGTCCTAACGGAGGATTCATGCAAATTCATCATCTCAATTGCGGCTGTATGTGCCCGATTGGTGGGGCCCTCTTCGATGGCTTCAGTCGCGGCCCGAAGGCTCATTTAGTCTGCCACTGTCTCCTCATCGAGACAGAGCAGGGGCTTGTTCTCATTGATACGGGCTTCGGACTGCGCGATATCAAGTCGCCTTACTCCCGCCTCAGCCCGTTCTTCATTCATTTAAATGGCATCCAGTTTGATAAAAAATACACGGCACTCGATCAAATTGAGCGTCTGGGATTTTCCCCACGAGATGTGCGTCATATTGTGCTTACTCACCTTGATTTCGATCATGCCGGTGGTCTAGAGGATTTCCCAGAAGCAACCGTACACGTAATGCAGACCGAGATGGAAACCGCCCAGGATCGGCGCGGATTCATTGCCAAAAGGCGCTTTCGTCCACAACAGTGGGACGAGGTTAAGCACTGGAAGTATTATTCGGCGGGAGGCGAACCTTGGTTCGGTTTTGAAGCGGTACGTAACCTCGACGGACTACCGCCAGAGATTCTCCTCATCCCGCTTGCTGGTCACACGCGGGGTCATGCTGGTATCGCCATTGATACACCAGAGGGTTGGCTTCTACACGCAGGCGATGCCTACTTTTATCGGCACGAGATGGACCCATCTAACAGACGTTGCACGCCAGGTTTCCGTGCCTACCAATGGATGATGGAAGTGGATCGTCAGGCTCGATTGCTCAATCAAGATCGGCTACACACATTATCAAGCGATCGCAATAAGGACGTGCGCCTATTCTGTAGTCACGATGCTATCGAGTTCAAAGCGTTCGCTGACCAATCTAGCGTTCAAAACGAGAAAGTTCATCAATAAAAATCTATAACTTTAGATGGATGTGGTAATTTGCAGTATTAGAGATATACAAAGACCACATCAAATTCAAGTTCATCTATGACCACAAAGCCTTGGGATGCTCAACTTGCTTACTGGCTAGTTCGACCTCTAAAAGACAGTTGGGTAAACCCCAATCATCTCACCACAGTACGACTTGTAACTGGGTTGGTGGCTGCCCTCGCGCTTGCAGTTGGCGATGCCATTTGGGTTAACATTGGAGGATGGCTATTTGCTTTATCCAACTTTCTTGATCATACAGACGGTGAATTAGCTCGTTTGAGTGGGAAAACCAGCAAATGGGGACATCAGTATGACCTTGCTAGTGATGCCATCATCCACATTCTATTATTTGTGTGTATTGGATATGGTCTTAGGGAGGGAAAATTTGGTTGGTGGGCGTTGGTGATGGGGATAGTATCTGGCGTGTCTGTTGCTTGCATCTTTCATTTGCGAAACCAAATGGAACAGCGTTTAGGTAAACAAGCCAGTCGTCAACCAAATTTCGCCGGCTTTGACATTGAAGACGTGCTGTATTTGTTTCCCATAGTTCCCTTACTGAATGGACTAGAGCCGTTATTAATGGCAGCGACAATTGGTGCGCCAACCTTTGCACTATGGGTAATTTGGCAATTTTGGACACTCTCGCAATCTGAATCGGACTAATATAACGGTGCATTGGGTAGAAAGCTAATAAAACAGGCTTTTTAGCTTTATTGAATACATAATCAAATTTTGCGATCGCCTATGGCGGGCGAGTACGCCATAGCATTCAAGACTTTAAAAAGCAAAACATATTTTTCATAGTTCCACATTACTAGAGTGAATGGTATGTTTATTTTGGCAATCCTGTATTAGTATCAAATTATCAATGGAGCTTCAAACTGAAATTGATAAAGCTATAGCAGTTGTTAATTACCAGAAACTTCAAGCTGAGTTTCAAGCACAGAATGAATTGTTGGTGCTTGAGAACTTTTTCCCTAACTCTATCATTGAGCAGTTCTTGCAACTGTTGCCATCTTTGCAACCTGCTATTAACCGCAACTATATTCCCAATCATAAAAAGGGCGGTAGTATCAGCCGCTATAGCTTAGACAGTCTTGCTCCGATTTTTGGAGAGTTTTATCAACTCAGTACCTTTTTCGAGTTCCTCAACCAAATTACGGCAGAAAAACTCCTTCCCTGTCCTGATTCAGATCCCCATACTTACGCGCTGTACTATTACACTGAGCCTGGAGATCACATTCAGTATCATTACGATACTTCTTACTATCACGGTAAACGCTATACAGTGTTGCTTGGTTTGGTTGATAATTCATCCAGTAAGCTGGAATATCAACTCTACAAGGATATTCCCGAACGGGAGACGCAAACGCGATCGCTCTCCTTAACTCCTGGTACTTTCGTCTTATTCAATGGTGACAAACTTTACCACAGAGTTACTCCTTTGGGTGAAAATGAACAGCGCATTGTCTTGACTTTGGAGTATGTCACCGACACCCGCATGGGTATGCTAAAACGTTTTGTCTCGAATATGAAAGATGCGATCGCCTATTTTGGTTTTCGCCAGGTGTTTCGCAATTGAGATAACTAGTACCTGCCTTCAGCCTTCTACCTATATTCTCCAATCACCTCGATTTTTCCCACAATGTTGCTATTTAACTCTTCCAGTTCTTCGGCTGGAATCCACCATTCTGTATGATATGAAGCCCCAACTTGATGAATTTCATACTTATCCATGAAAACTTTCTTAACCTCAAACCGTGTAACATAACCTACGCCACTGTCCCTAATATTCCATTTAGTAGCAATTTCCTGGGCATACTGCTCGTTTGTAACCGGGTAAAAAATTGGCTGTTCAGGTAGTCTCGGCGGCCATTTGGTGTAGTCGCTTTGTTTAACCAGTTCTAGCTCTTTTGGCCCAGTGGGGCGGTACAGAGTTACTGTTTCTTCCATGTTAAGAATTAGTTAATAAACGTTGAATTGAGCAAAATACAGTCATTATAAAATACTGGGAAAACTTCCAGATTTACTGGTGTCTAAGCTACTGTTGGTGATTTGACGATGAAGGCAATTATCTTAGCTGCTGGCGTTGGACAACGCTTAGGTAAAGACGGGCAAATCCAACCCAAATGCTTACTGAAGTTTAACGGCAAATCTCTACTAGAGCGCCATTTTAACTATCTCCGTCATTACCAAATTGATGAAGTAGTGATTGCTGTGGGTTATCAAGCACAAAGAATTCAGGATGAAATCAAAGCATTAGGAGCCGAAAGTTGGGTCAGTACAATTTATAATCCTGACTACACCAAAGGCAGTACGATCAGCCTTTGGACTGTACGTCAGCATTTAGTTGCTGGCGATGACATATTATTAATGGATGCAGATGTATTGTGCGATCGCCGCATCATCGAACGATTGGTAAAGACAAATATCCCCAACAGCTTTTTATTAGATCGGGATTTTGAACCGGGAGATGAACCCGTGAAGCTTTGTGTTAGAGATAATTATCTAGTGGAGTTTCGTAAACAAGTAGCTCCTGGTTTAGCTTATGATTTTGCCGGTGAGTCTGTGGGATTCTTTCGTTTTGGAAGGGCTGTTGCTCACCGTCTTGCAATTCGCACAGAACAATATGTTGCAGACGGACGCGATAATGAACCTTATGAAGAAGTAATTCGGGATTTGCTCTTAGAAACTCCAGAAACATTTGGCTACGAAGACATCACTGGATTACCTTGGATCGAAATCGATTTTCCCCAGGATATTCAACGCGCCCAAAACGAGATTTTACCTCAAATAGAAGTCGTAGAAAATGTCTGAAAATATCTTTATTTATAGTGGTTTTGGTTTGGATACATTACAGTTTGACCTCTCTCCAAACCTCTCTCCTAAAAGGAGAGAGGCTTTGAATCTTACCCCCCTTCCCTTGTAGGGAAGGGGCTGGGGGTTAGGTCTGTATTCCATGTAATTGAGAACCGCAATATTATATAGGTTGAGAAAAGCAGAATAAATGCATCAAATATTTGCACCCATTGACACCGCTGCAAAATTAAATAAGTGCGCCCAATTGCGGCTATTACTAGAATCGCCTCAACTCGACTTCATCATGGAAGCTCACAATGGGATTAGCGCCCGGATTGTGGAAGAGGCGGGATTTAAAGGAATTTGGGCGAGTGGATTAGCTCTTTCTGCTCAATATGGCGTTCGAGATAATAATGAAGCCAGTTGGACTCAAGTTGTAGAAATGTTAGAGTTCATGTCTGATGTCACCAGCATCCCGATTTTATTAGACGGGGATACTGGTTATGGCAACTTTAATAATATGCGTCGCCTGGTTAAGAAGTTAGAACAGCGAGGTATTGCTGGAGTCTGTATTGAAGATAAGCTTTTTCCCAAAACCAACAGCTTTATCAACGGGAGTCGCCAAGCTTTAGCTGATATTGATGAATTCTGCGGCAAAATTAAGGCGGGTAAAGATAGTCAGACAGATGCAGATTTCTGCATCGTCGCCCGACTCGAAGCTTTGATCGCCGGCTGGGATCTTTCGGAGGCGCTGCGCCGAGCTGAAGCTTACCACGCCGCCGGAGCAACCGCGATCTTGATTCACAGTAAATCATCGCGCCCCGATCAAGTGCTAGCCTTTGCTAAAGAATGGGCGGGCCGTTCTCCGTTAGTGTTTATACCGACTAAATATTACAGCACACCTACCGATGTTTTTCGCAAAGCTGAAGTTAATTTGGTCATCTGGGCAAACCATCTGATTCGAGCTGCTGTTGCTAGTATGCAAGCGATCGCCCGCGAAGTAAAAGCCAGCGAAACTTTAATCAACATTGAAGATGATATTGCACCCGTAAAAGAAATTTTCCGGCTACAAGGAGCGGATGAACTCCAAGAAGCTGAAAAACGCTACTTTAACAACGGACGACAAAATACCCAAGCGATCGTTTTAGCTGCTAGCAGAGGCCAAGAATTAGCCGGATTGACGCAAGATAAGCCAAAAGTGATGTTACCCCTTGGAGGTAAACCTTTACTCAGGTTGTTGGTAGACAAATTCAAGAAACTTGCTATCAATGATATTACCGTTGTCGCCGGTTACAAAGCAGAAACCATCAATGTTCCGGGGACTAAAGTCATTTGTAATCCAGATTATGAAACAACGGGAGAATTAGCATCCTTAGCTTGCGCTCAAGCCAGCTTTGGCGAAGAAATGCTGGTGCTTTACGGCGATTTACTATTTAGAAGCTACATCTTGCGAGATTTATTAGAATGTCCCGGAGAAATTGTGGCTGTAGTTGATTCTGTAGCCAACAACAAGTCTGTTAGCGGTTCACCTGACTACGCCTATTGCTCAATTTCAGACGATCTTTCTCTGTTTGGACAGGATGTCAACCTGTTGAACATTTCTAAAACGACACAAACGCAATTAGGAAAGTCTAGCGGACGCTGGATTGGGATGTTGCGCTTGCGGAGTCAAGGTAGACAATGGGTTAGTGAAGCACTCAATGAATTGCAAAAACGACCGGAATTTAACAGTCTGGGTTTACCGGAATTATGCAATTATTTAATCGAGCAAGGCAAACCGATCAAGGTACTTTATATTCGTGGTAACTGGTTAGATGTTAATTCTTTAGATGATCTTGACCTTGCTTTTCAATTAAAACAATAGGAGTGGGGCATCGGGCATCCCTTCTCTGCGAGACGCTACACGAAGGCTCAGGGCAAGTGGGCATGGGGCATGGGGGAACGGCACTAAGTTAAGATGCAGCCCTTGCTTGCCCCAACTGGTTCCCAGCCTGGAGGCTGGGAAACCATTCTCGGAGGCTCCGCCTCCATAGCTTGACAAGAGGCAGAGCCTCTGGGAACTCGTTCCCAGCCTGGAGGCTGGGAACGAGGATACAATAAGTCTTGGGACTTTTCTTAGTGCTAGTCGGGTATGGGGAATTGTGAGGTTGAAGTTCCGAGTTCAGAGGTCGAAGTTTTGAGTTCTGAAGTTGAAGTTCCGAGTTCTGAAGTTGAAGTTCCGAGTTCTGAAGTTGAAGTTCCGAGTTCTGAAGCTGAAGTTCCGAGTTCTGAAGCTGAAGTTCCGAGTTCTGAAGTTGAAGTTCCGAGTTCTGAGGTCAAAGTTCCGAGTTCTGAGGCTGAAGTTCCGAGTTCTGAGGTCA